>JAYUAG010000186.1:0-25809 GCA_043741475.1 Thermoflexaceae bacterium
GAGAGGCGTGGTCAGCATGACGACGAAAGCGCAGCCCAACGTCTTCGTGTTCTCGGGCCACATGGTGGATGCGCCCAACAGATCGGCGCCCCGGTTCCCGGCCACGGCCGAGCGACCCGCTGCGAAGCGGATCGCCGCAGCGATGGACGAACTTGGCGCGGCGAGCGGCGACCTGGCCATCTGCAGCGGCGCCGCGGGCGGCGACATCCTCTTCGAAGAAGCCTGCCTCGCGCTTGGCATGAGCCTGAAAGTTTTCCTGCCGTTCCCGGAGCGGGAGTTCCTCCGCCGCTCGGTCGATTTCGCCGGAGTAGGGTGGCGAGCACGCTTCCATGCCGTGCGGCAGAACGCTCACACCTCCACGGAGGTCCTTTCGGCCGTTGCCCCCGGTGAAGACCCCTATGCGGCCTGCAACGAAGCGATCCTGCGGGCGGCGCTGGAGCACGGCCGCGACCGCGTTCGGTGTATCGTCCTGTGGGACGGGAAGGGTGGCGATGGCCCTGGCGGCGCCGGTCACATGGCCGCGATCGCCACCGCCCGCGGGATCCCCCTCCGCCGCATCGACCCGCACGAGTTGCCACCGGAGGCGCCAGATGGAACTGCTTGAACGGCTGACCGCGCCGGGGCCAAAGCGCATCCTCGCACTCGATGGCGGCGGCATGCGCGGCCTGATCACGCTCGGCATTCTCGAACGCATCGAGGCCATCCTGCGGGAGCGCCACGGCGACCCTCAGATGCGCCTCTGCGACTACTTCGACCTCATCGGCGGCGCCAGTACGGGGGCGGTCATCGCGGCATCGCTGGCGATGGGCCTGACGGCGGCTGAGGTGCGGGAGATGTATGTCGAGTTCGGCTCGGTCGCCTTCGCCAAACGGCGCTGGCAGTTCTGGAAGAGCCGGTTTGATGCGGGGCCCCTCGAACAACAGCTCACCCGCATCCTCGGTGACCGTACGCTTGGCGACCCGGACCTGCGGACCGGGCTCTGCATCATCACGAAGCGCGCCGACACGGGCAGCACCTGGCGGCTGTTCAACCACCCCAACGGGCGGTACTTCAAGGACAACCGCGACATCCTCGTTCGCCACGCGGTGCGGGCGAGCGTAGCGATGCCGTTCTTCTACACGCCTACTCAATTCGAGGTGAAGGCCGGGCAGATCGGCGCGTTCGTCGATGGCGGCGTGAGCATGGCCAACAACCCGGGCCTTGAGATGTTCCTTGTGGCGACCCTGAAGGGATTTCCGTTCAAATGGCAAACGGGCGCGGAGCAACTCATGCTCGTGTCCGTCGGTACGGGATCGTGGTCGAACCGGGAGAAGCCGGGCGACGTGACCGGCGGAAGTGCCCTGAAAGGCGTCCGGCGGACCGTCCGCATGCTCCTGAACGACGCCGACTGGCAGGGTCAGCTGCTACTCCAGGCGCTGTCCGATACGCCCACGCCCCAGAGGATCGACCGGGAGATCGGCGACCTGTCGGACGACCGCATCGGTGCTGAGGCAGCCCTCCACTACCTTCGATACAACCTGTTGATGGAACCCGAGGACCTCGAGGCCCTCGGATTGAAGCGGCTGAGCGGCCGCCTGGCGCGCATCAGAGACCCGTTCGCGGCGCGCGAGAAGACGACCCTGGCGGAGATCGGCGAGGTGGTCGCGCAGGCGCGGGTGAAGCCAGAGCACTTTCTGCCGGCGTTTGATATACGGCCGGCTATGGCAAGCTCGACGACGGTGGCATCGTCCTTCACGAAGGAGCGGATCGCGGCGGTGGCGGCGACGGTCGACCCGGCGCTCCGCAACCTGAAGATCACCTGGTTCTACCACGAGGCCGCGGACGAGATGTCCCGTCTTATCGGCAGCCGTGATGTCACGTGGTTCGGGTTCGGGGCGCGGGCTTCGAAGACGGTTGGGCGGATCATCCGGTATGAGGTCGTGCCCACCTGGCTGCGCGAGCCGGCGACGCGGGCATCGGCAAACCCGTTCCTCGCGCCGATCGGGTCGTTCCTCTTCCACGAACGGAAACTCATGGCAGAGGGCAACCTGCTCGTCTTCGAAGAGCTGGCGCCGCTGGCAGCGGCGTTTCTCGAACGTTTCGGGAGCGGCGAAAGAGACGACGACGCGCTCGAGGCGTTCATCGCGGCACTCCGGCCCGGCCCGCCGCAGGCAGCCGGGCAAGATCTCCTGGGAATCTCCTTCCGCGCCTGGTACGAGGCTGTGCACGAACCGGACCCCGCAGCCAAGGCGCAGCTCGTGCTCCTCGGGAACTGCAACGCCGTCCACCACGAGCAGCAGCGATTGCAGCCGCTGTTGCTGCGCAGCCTGGAAGTGCCCATCGTCGACCCGTTCTTTCAACGCGCTGCCAGTGCCCGGTTCGTTGGACCGGTGGTCCGGAGAGGGCGTCCGCTGGGCCTCATGGGCCGTCGCCTCTGGCAGCGAACGGCGACGAACACGCGCGCTTTCGCGGCCTACGACCTCCCCGAGACTGCACTCGGCCTGGGCGAGGACGTTCGCGGGCCGGCGCCTGGCATCGACTTTCCGCCCGCCCTGCGGATCCTGAGCGAACAGCGGTTGATGGCGTTGCTCGAATCGCTGGGCGCGCCGCTTTCCGCTACCAGGGGCAGCGCCTCGGACAACTGGGCGGACCTTGGCGAGCGCATGCGCTTCATCGCCACCGTCTTCCGCTCGCGGCAGCAGGACCTCGGGTTGCTGGCGCCGCCCTTCACCCGCAGCCAGGTGGAAGCATTCGAAGAGGGCAAGTTGCCGAGGGGGAGACTATGAACGACCAGACGACGACCGTGCGATGGACGGATGCTTTCCTCGATACCCAGCGGCTGATCGGCGACGCCGAAGCGGATGAGGCGATCACCGCTCTTCGCGACGCCGGCGAAACCGGGGTGGCATCGCGCATCCTGCGCACGCTCATCCTGAACGACCAGCCGCCGCCCGAAGACCTGCCCGAGTCCGTCCGCCACTACCTCTTCGAAACGCGGGCGCTCCCTGTCTGGGCGGACCGCGAGCAGATCCTCCGGGGCGAGCACTTCTTCCAGCGTTGGGGGATGCAGATTGGCTTGCTCCTGTTCCACAAATCGATGGCTGAGGGCTACCTCGCTGCCCGCTTCGCGCGGATCCTTGGGCTCACGCACGAGCTCGAAAGCAATCCCCAGCGGCGGCTGTTGGAGACCGGGCAGCTGATCTTCGACGCGATGGCGCCCGGTGGCCTCGGCCTCGGCGGCAAGGGCATCGCCACCGCCCTCCGCGTACGACTGCTCCACGCCGCCATCCGGCGCATTATCAAGGACCGGGCCGCGAAGGACCCGGCCGTATGGCCCTCCGAGATGGGCGAACCCATCAGCCAGGAGGACATGGCCTTCACGCTGATGGGCTTCTCGATGGTGATGCTGCAGGGACTTCACCAGATGGGCGCGCGCATCACCCGCGCCGACGCCGAGGCGTACATCCACTGCTGGCGGGTCGTGGGGCATTTCGTCGGGCTCGATGACCCGATCAACCCGGTCTCGCTCGCAGAGGCGCGCGAGCTGCTGACGGCCGAGCGGCGGCGCCAGTACGCACTCACCGGGGAAGGGCTGGAGCTTGAACGCGCGATGATCGAGATGCTCGAAGAGATCTCTCCTGGCCCGATGCGTCACGTGCCGCGCCAGATGGTCCGCCACCTGATCGGCAAGGAGTACGCGGACCTGCTCCAGGTCCCTCGGGCCCCGCTCACCGCGAGGCTCGGGTTCGGCGTTTACATCCGCGCGAATCACGCGGGCATCCGCTTCGTGAGCGCCACGCGCCTCGCGAACATCGCCGAGCCGTTCAACCGCGCGGTCCTCAAGGGGATGATCGGCCGCGGACGCGGCGGCGAACGCGAGCCATTCACCATCCCCGAGGACTTGAAGAAGGCGTGGAGGTTGTGACGGAACGGCGGGCCACCGGTTGGGACTCGTGGTCCGCTACCCTCGCCGCGTCGGGCCTCGCCTCCGCACTCCTTTACGCGGCGGGGCTCCTGATGATCGCGGGCCTGCCCGGGACGGACCGTTCGGCCGAAGCGGTGGCTACCTACCTGGGGGACCACCGCACGGCGGTTCTTTTGGCGGCGGAGGCCCTGGGCCTGGCGATCGCGGCGCAGATCTGCTTCGCGGCGGCGCTCTGGGGCTGGCTTCGGCGGGGTGATGACCCGCTACCAGCAGCGAACCTCATCGGCCTCGCCAGCGCGGCCGGGTTGAGCGTCCTCGAGTTCACCGGATTCTCCGTGCTGGTGGCGGCGGCATACCGCACGGGCCAGGCGCCGGATACGGCCCGCCTGCTGCTCGACCTCTTCACGCTCACGCTTTCCTATTCGGGCTTCGCCGCCGCTTTATGGACAACCGCGGTGAGCATCGTGCTCCTTCGGCAAAGGGAGGTCCGCGCGTGGCTGGCCTGGCTGGGCTTCGCCTCGGCCGGGGCGCATATCGTGGCGGCGGCATCGCTGGCGCGCTCAGGGTTCTTCTCGACCTCTGGCCCGCCCGGATACATTGCGCCGGTACTGATCATCGTCTGGATCGGCGCAATCTCCGTGGCTACCGCCGCGAGCGCCAGCGCCCGGCTCCCGCGGATCATCCGGCTGACCGTCCTCCGGCGTTAAGCACCGATCATCCGCCTTCAGTGAGGCCGGCGGCCGCCCAGTCCAACTGCCAGACGCGGACCGGATCCTGCAAGCCCCGGGGGACCCGTTCGCCGCGGTCAACGAAGGCAAAGCCGCGCCCGATGGCGAGTTCACGCACCACATTCGTCACGAGGATTTCGCCGCCAGCGGCGATTCCGGCAAGCCGGGAGGCGACGATTACCGATTGGCCGAAGTAGTCGCCGTCTTCGGCGATCGGCTCTCCGGCATTCATCCCGACCTTGATCCGCAGGCCCGACTCGTCGACCCGGCTCAGGACCGGCGATGTGGCCACGGCCTGCTGGAGTTCGACCGCGCATTCGAGCGCCTGGTGGGCCGACGTGAAGGTCGCCATGAACCCGTCTCCGAGACTCTTCACCTCGCTCCCGCCATGGCTGTGCAGGGCCTCGCGCGTGAGGCGCTCGTGCTCACGCAGGATTATGCGGGTGGCAGCGTCCCCGAGTCGCGCCATCATGCCCGAATGGCCCGCGATGTCCGTGAAGAGAATCGTGCGCAGGCCGTGTGCAGTCGCGACCGCCGGCTTCGTTGTGCGCACGACGCCGAGCGCATCCTCGATCAACCCCGCGACGTCTTCCACGCCGCCCGCGGGCAGCTGAAGGTGATTGAGCACATGCAACTCGGCGGCGGTGATTGCCGCCGCCAGGTCGTGGCTGCACTCGAGGGGGGAGAGGCGGTTCCTGCCGGAGTGGATAATCGTCGTGGGGCAGGCAACGGACGGCAGGAGCCCGGTCACGTTGAAATCCCGGGTAGCCGCGGCCACCCGCTTCCAGTCTCCCGGCAGAGAGCAGCGCCGAAGATAGGAGGCGACTGCGCGCGCCTGGGCGCCTTCCCGCTCCATCATTACCTTCGCCACCATCTCCGTGTAGAGCGGCCAGTCGACGTCGATCAGGTGGTCGAATTCGCGGAACCGTGCGTGGATGGGCAGCTCGGCGCCGTTCGCCCACGCGTCGTAAAGAAACAGGTGGCTCACCAGGTCGGGACGATTGGCGGCCAGGTGAATCGCGATCGGCGCCGCACCGTCATGGGCGAAGAGCGCCGCCCGCTCCAGACCGGCCGCCTTCATCACCGACTCGACGTCGTCGGCGAAGTCTTCGATCGTCGCAACCGGGATATCCCGCTGCGAGAGGCCCCCGCCCCGCAGGTCGAGGCGCACGATGCGCAGCGATTCTGCAAGGCGGCCGTACCATGCCTCGTAGTCTGGGATGCGCAGCTCAAGTTCGACGTGGCTGAAACACGGGATCTCGACCATCACCAGCGGGGGCCCGGAGCCCATCGTCCAGAAGGCGATGCTGGCGCCGTCGGTTGCTTTGGTATGGCGGATGGCGGCGTTCACGAGCGCCATTATGCGCCGTCCGGAGATAGCGTTGATCTCTCGCGCAACGATCCGGCGCGGGCGCTTTGAAGGTAGCCGGTCGCGTGCCATAGTCCCGTGGGACACGGCCGAGCGGCCAACGGCCGCAGGAGAGAATGCAATGACTGAATCGGGAGCCGCGGTGTCTCCGCTCAAGCGTGTGCTCATCGCCAATCGCGGCGAGATAGCGATCCGGATCGCACGCGCGGCGGCTGGCCTCGGGATGGAATCCGTCGCCGTCTACGCCCCCGTTGATGCGCTCGCGTTGCACACACGGTACGCGGACCGCGCGGTCGAAGTGAGAGGCGAGGGCCCAGGGACCGTGGACGCCTACCTCGACGCCGCTGGCCTGATCCGTGCGGCGAAGGAGAACGGTTGCGATTGCATCCACCCGGGCTACGGCTTCCTCGCCGAGAACGCCGTGTTCGCGGAGATGTGTGCCGCAGCTGACCTGACCTTTGTGGGGCCCCCCCCCGCCGCGCTTTCGCTGTTCGGCGACAAGGTTCGCGCCCGCGCCTTCGCCAGTTCGCTCAATATTCCCGTGCCGCCGGGGAGCGCCGAAGCGCTCGCCTCGGCGGAGGAGGCACTCCTGCTGGCCCGCGACCTCGGCTTCCCCGTGATGCTCAAGGCGGCGGCGGGCGGCGGCGGCCGTGGGATGCGTCGCGTCGAGAACGGCGAGGAGATGGCGGACGCGTTCATGCGCTGCCGCAGCGAGGCCTTGGCCGCCTTCGGGGATGGTGCGCTCTTCCTCGAAAAAGTGATCGATCGTCCACGGCACATCGAAGTGCAGATCCTCGCCGATTCCGTAGGGAACGTCGTCCATCTCCACGAGCGCGACTGCTCGGTCCAGCTGCGCAACCAGAAGGTCATCGAAATCGCGCCCGCGCCAGCGCTCGAGCCATCCCTTCGTGATCGCATCCTCGCGGACGCTACGAAACTCGCCCGCGCTGCCGCATACGTCAACGCCGGCACCGTCGAGTTCCTCGTTTCTCCCGCGAGCAGGGAGTACTTCTTTATCGAATGCAACCCCCGCGTCCAGGTGGAGCACACGGTGACGGAGCAGGTGACGGGCATCGACATCGTTGAAACCCAGTTCCGGATCGCCTCCGGCGCCTCACTCGCGTCGATAGGCCTCGCCGACCAGCCGGCCGTCGGCAAACCGCGCGGTTTCGCGGTCCAGGCGCGCGTCGTGGCGACTGCGGCGGGCTCGATCACCGCCTACAAAGAGCCGGCCGGCCCCGGCGTGCGTGTGGACGGCTGTGCCTACCTCGGGTACTCGCCGCCGTCCGAGTTCGACCCGCTCTTCGCGAAAGTCGTGGGTTCTTCCAATTCGAGCGGATCATTCGCTTCCGCACTCGACCGGACGCTCCGGGCGCTCGACGAATTTCAAGTGGCCGGCCTGCCGACGAACCTCCCTCAGCTGCGCGCGATCCTCGCCCACCCCACGCTGAAGGCGGGAGACGCGAGAACGACCTTCCTCGTCGAGCACCCCGCGCTCGCGAGCGCGACCTCGCCGAACGGCCGAGGCCCACTCGCCTTCCTTGAGCAGCAGACGCCCGGCGTGGCGAAGAGCGCTACGTTTGCCGCGCCACTCGCGCCCGCACTGGCAGTGCCAGACGGCGACGTCGGCGTGGCGTCTCCCATCGCCGCCCGCGTGGTCGAGGTCATCGTCCGCCTCGGTGACTCCGTGGCGGCGGGTGACCCGATCATCGTGATCAGCGCCATGAAGATGGAGACCGTAGTGGCGGCGCCCTGCGCGGGCGTCGTAACGGCCCTCCAGTCCCCGGCCGCGGGAGATACCGTCGAAGCCGGGCAGGTGGTGGCCGCGGTGTCCCCGGCCGTGGGCGCAGCGACGCGCTCGCGAGGTCAGACCCGAGAAGCCAGCTGGGCGCCCCTGCTGGAGGAGATCAACACTCTTCAGGGGCTGGCGCAGGCCCGCCTCGCTCCCGGCTCGGCTGACCCTGGCGTCGTCCGGCAACGCAGTCGCGGCAAGCTCACCTGCCGCGAACGCATAACGCTCCTCCTGGACGAAGGCTCCTTCCGCGAAGTGGGCAGCGTCGCTGGCTTCGCTTCCTACGATGAGGACGGCAACATCGACGACTTCACGCCCGCCAACCACGTTGGCGGGTGGGGAAAGATCCACGGCCGCGCGACCGTGGTCTGTGCGGACGACTTCACCTCGCGCGGCGGGCACGCCGACGGCGCCATCGGCGCGAAGAGCGGCTACCTGGACCGTCTCTCGCTCGAGATGCGCGTGCCCTCGATACGATTGCTCGACGGCTCTTCCGGCGGCGGCAGCGTGGCGGCGATGGTGCCGGCACAGCGCAAGGAGGGCGAAAGCAGCGCCCAGGAAAGCGCGGGCGCGATCAAGTCGGGAAGGCCACGCGTCACGGGCGGTGGCGGCTCGTATCTGCCCGGACACCTGGGAAGCTCGATGTTCGCGGAACAGTTGGCGACGGTGCCCGTCGTCAACATGCTCCTCGGGAGCGTCGTTGGCATCGGCGCCGCGAAGGCCGTGCTCGGTCACTTCTCCGTCATGGTGCGGGACATCGCGCAGCTGTTCGTGGCCGGCCCACCGGTCGTGAGCCACGCCATGGGCTACGAGATCACGAAGGAAGACCTCGGCGGCTGGCACATCCATTGCAAGAACGGCTCGGTCGACAACCTCGCGGAGACGGAGGAAGAGGCGGCGGCGATGACGAAGCGTTTCCTCTCCTACCTGCCGTCAAGCGTGTTTGAGGCGCCGCCCGTGCTCGCGCCTGAGCCGCGCGACCCACCCGGCCGACGCGATGAAGAGCTCTTTGACCTCGTGCCGCGCAAGCGCACCACCACCTTCGACGTCCGCCAGGCGATCAGGCTGATGGCGGATGAAGGGTCGTTCTTCGAAATCGGGCCGCTCTGGGGGACGGACCAGGTGACCGGCTTCGTGCGCTTCGACGGCCGCCCGCTCGGCGTGATCGCATCGGATAGTCAGCACGTCAACGGCGGCGCGCTGACGGCGGACGGCTGCAGCAAGCTCACCCGGCATCTTGACGTCTGCGACCTGTTCCATATTCCGGTGTTGAACCTGGTCGACAACCCCGGATTCGCCGTGGGCCTGGAGCACGAGACGCTGGGCACCATCCGCAAGGGCGGCGAATGGATGATCGCCTTCGCCCAAGTGAGCGTGCCGATCTTCACCGTGCTGATGCGCCGGAGCTTCGGCGTCGCCGGCAACAACTACGCCACTCCGCGTTCGCGGCCGGGGGTGCGCGTCGCCTGGCCAGCGGCCGATGTCGGGGGCATCCCGCCGGAGGGCGGCATCGAGGCCGCCTATAAGCGGCAACTGGCAGAGGCAGCGGACCCGGTGGCGCTTCGGGCGGAGATCAACGCCCGCATCGAGAGCGCCCGCGGGCCGCTTGGGCCGCTTTCACGTTTCCAGATCGAAGAGATCATCGACCCAAGGGACACGCGGGCGATGATCTGTGAATGGGCGGAGACGGCCTACCAGGTCGTCTCGCAACCGGCCGGGCTTGGTCCGAGGGCCCTCCAGTTCCGACCCTGAGCGGACCGGAGTCACCGCCAGCCGCCTGCATCAGGGCCGTTCATACCCCCTCTTCGGCGAGGCTCACGCCGCGCATCTCCGCGGCGCGAACGGCAAACGGCAGTCCGAAGCACACCACGGCTGCGACAGCGACCAAACCGGCCAGCGCGAAGGCCCAGGAGAGGCCGCGCGCGTCGGTCGCGTAGCCGATGGCCGGCGCAAGTCCTGCCATCAAGAGGCTCGCGACCATGTTCTTGATGGAGAGGACGGTCGCTCGCCGTTCTGAGCTGATGCGGCGGTTGACGTATCCGCTGGCGATCGGTTCGAGCGAGGCCGAGAACGCAAAGATCAGCGGGAAGGCTGCGAACGCTGTTAGCCCGGGCGCTGCCGCCAACGCGAAGAAAGCGCAACCACCGGCCACCGGTAGCGCGACCAACGACGCGACCGGCCCGAGCGCCGAACCGATGCGCGCCGCCGCCAGCGAACCCAGAAGCCCGGCCAGCCACATCGGCGCCTGCAGCAACGAGAAGAGCGCTCCGACCTCGACGCCGCGGTTGCTAAGGTACGGCTGGACGACGTAGTGGACGGCTTCGAGGGCGGCGTAGGCCGTGCCCGCGAGCAGGATCGCGGCGCGCACGTCGGCCGTGTGCCACGCTTCGCCGAAGGCCTTGCGGATGCCGGTCTGATAGCTGTCTCGTTGCGCCGAAGCGCTCCGCGCGGGCTCACAGAGCAAGAGCGCCGCCGCGGCTGCGACGACGCAAGTGCCCGCGCCGATGAGGATCGTGGCACGGATATCGAGGAAGCCCGCGACGACGCCACCTACGACCGTGGCGAAGAGCACCGCGCCCCAGCTCACCGCGCCACCCCGCCCCGCGAGACGCTCGTACTCGTGGTCGCGCCCCATCTCCTTCAGAGTGTCGAACAGCAGTGCCATGTCCGCCCCTGACATCAGCGTGCTAGCCACCGACCAGAGGAGGAACGACGCCAACAACATAGCGAAGTTCACCGGGTAGGCGAACATCACCACGGCCACCGCGAGCGTTGCGGCGCCCAGCGCGAGCGAACGTGAGCGTCCCCAGTGGTCGGCGACGGCGCCCGTCGGCACTTCGAGCACCACCACACCGACGAGGAAGAGTCCCTCAGCCGCAGTCACTTCAGTCAGGCTGAAGCCTTTTTCCAGGGTGAGGAAAACCACCCAGACAGGTATCCAGATCTGCGCGTCGCGCAGGAACCAGAACACGGTCAGCAGGCGGAGGTTGGCCGCGGGGCCGCGGTGAGTCATCACGAAAGCCTAGCAGGCCTGGGCCGCCCTCTGGCTCGGCTGTCCGACGGTGGCGCGACGGACGCGGTGGTCTACACTCCGGCAACCAACCCAGGGAGAACCCGATGGATGAAGCGCTCGCCCGCCTTCAGGGCCACAGCAAGGAACTCTTCGCCGGCCTGATGGGCATCCGTATCGTCGAAGCAGCACCGGACAGGGTGATCGCGGAGATCGATGTCCGTGACGACCTCTGCACGACTCCGGGGATCATGCACGGCGGCGCGATCATGGCGTTCGCCGACACTCTCGGCGGCATGGGAACCAGCCTGAACCTGCCGAAGGGCGCGGGCACGACCACGATCGAATCGAAGACGAACTTCTTCGCCCCCGGCATCGCCGGCACGACCGTCCGCGGAGAATGCCTGGCGCTCCACCGCGGACGGCGGACGCTGGTCTGGCAGACCCGAGTCACCGGCGCCAACGACCGCATGCTCGCCCTCGTCACGCAGACGCAGATGGTGCTGGAGGCGACGAAGACTGCCGAAGAGGCCCTCTCCGGGGTGTTCGAGGGCCGTTCGGTCGAAGAGAGCAAGGCCCTTCTCGCGCGCCTCGAACGCACCGGCGCCGCAATGTATCGCCACTGGGCGAAGGATGAGGCCGACGCTGGCAGGCGTGATGCATTGCTGGCGGCCGCCACCCGCGAGGAGCAAAACGCCGAGACTTTGGGGGGCTGATTCGCTACCGCCCGGGCGACCTTGCCGCCGGGGCATGACCGAGTTCACGAAGGCCACACGGTGTGCTCATGGAGCGACGGGGTCTCTCTATCGCTTGACACTATATCTCCATCTGATACAGTTGGTCCTATGGACACCGAGCCAGGTAAATTTCTCCCGCTCCCGCAAGCCCAGTTCCACGTCCTCGTGGCCCTCACCGAAGGTGAGGCACACGGCTACGCGATCATGCAGGCTGTGGAGCGGTCTTCTGGTGGCGTGGTGCGCATGGGGCCGGCAACCCTGTACGGCACGCTCAAGCGGCTCGTGGAGGCCGGCCTGGCGGAAGAACTCCCGCATCGGTCCGGCCCGGGCGACGACCAGCGGCGCCGCTACTACCGGCTGACCGGCCTCGGCCAACGGGTCTGCGTGGCCGAAGCCGATCGCCTCGCGCGCTTGATCCAGGCCACGCGCAGGAACCTCGGCGCGGGGTTGACATGACGACCGATCGCCACCGCCGGCTGTATCGCGGGCTTACCCGCCTCTATCCCGCGGCGTTCCGCGGGCACTACGACGACGACCTCGTCCAGCACTTCTCCGACCTCTTCGCCCGCGACGGCGCCCGCCGCGCATGGGCCCGAACGGCGCTTGACCTCGCCATCACCGTCCCGCAATACCGGCTGGAGACCATCATGAACACCAGGCTCAGCACCACCGCCCTGAACGTCCTCATCGCCGCCCTCGTTGCGGGAGGCGCCCTTAGCTTCCTGATTGGCCTCTACCCCGGAGCCATCCTCATCGTCATTGCAGCCGTCATCGCGGCCACCCAGCGGACGCAGCTGGCGCGGTCACTGCGCACGCCCGCACCCAATCGCCGGCGCTGGCTGTTCACGACATCGGCAGTCCTCGCGTTCCTCTGCGTGGGCCTGTGGGTGAGCTACCTCAACCAGCTGAGTGACAACGAGATCAGTACGCGGACGCTACTTCTCCACAGCGGTGTCGGTACGCTGGCGATGGTTGGCGCTCTCGCCTGCTTCATCATCGCGCTCCTCACGCCACGGTCGCACGCGGCTCAGCGCTGACCAGCACTACCTCTACGCAAGCCGGGCGACGAATGCAGCGATCGCTGCGAAGTACTCGCGCTGCCGCAGCAAGATAAGGTCGTTGTGGCCGGCGCCCGAGAGCACGACGAGTTCCGGCGCCACGTGTGCGAGAGTGTCCGCCAGCGCCCGCGCCTGTTCGACGGGAATCAGGTCGTCCCGTTCGCCGTGGATGATCAGGGTCGGAAGCTGGATCGACCGCAGCTTGGCCTCGTGCGCATCAACGAGCCTGGCCACCGCCGCGGCGTCGGCCTCGGGCCCCAGCCGTTCACCAAGGCGCCGCATACTCCCGGCGCCACTTTCGATGATCAGCCCGCGGAAGCGATCGGGCGCGCGCGCCGCGACTTCGAGCGCCGGGTGGGCGCCGAGGCTCCGCCCCATAATGAAGCGACTGGGCGCGAATCCCTCCTCATCGAGGAGCCCGTGGAATCGTTGCGCCACCGGATGAGCGTCACCCACGAGGTCGCTGAACGTGGGCGCGCCGCCGCTGCGCCCGTAGCCGCGAAACTCGGCGACAAACAGGTTCGCGCCCGCCTTCTGGTAGAACGGCGCGAGGTCGTCGTGGTCGCTGGCTACCTCGCCGTTTCCGTGGAAGTAGAGGATCGTCGCCAGCCCGGGGTCAGCCACGTAGAAGCGCGCACCGACTGCCGCCCCAGCCTCCACCTCGATGAGGAGGTCGCTCGCGCCGGCGGGGGGCGGCACATGGTCTCGCCTCGGGAAAAACACCTGGCGCGAGATCCCGGCCCGATCCAGGAGACCGTAGTCCGGCGGTGCGGCGGAGGCATCTGGCTCGGTCACGGCCGCGCACCCGCGCGTTTCGGCGGGTGCTTCACGCGGTAGCGCAGGTAGACTTCGTCCGTCTCCTCATTTGGCTCGGCCCAGAGCAACTCCAGGCGCTTCATCGATTCGCGCGTGAACGGAGTGCCCTCGACGGCCGTGAGCGAATCGCGTCCCGCGATGACCACGGGCCCGACAGTGAGGAAGAATTCGTCGACGAGATCGCGAGCAAAGAAGTCCGCGTTCACCGTCGGCCCTCCTTCCAGCAAGAGCACCCGCGCACCCAGGTAGTCGCGCATGTGCCGCAACATCGCGGGCACGGCCTCGCCTTCGGGGACGAGCACGACATCGCGGCCCGTCGCTTCGAGCGCTTCGCGGCGGGCGGGAGTGGCGCTCTCCGACAAATAGACGACCGCGCGGAAGTCGTCCGCCGTGAAGAACGTGCGGTCGAGGGGAAGGTCGCCCGTGGCCGTGAGGGTCGCACAGATGGGGAATCGCGGCTTGCCCGCGCGAAGCCGAATCTCCTCCAGTTCCGTAAAGCCGCCGAGGCGAGACGAGGCGCCGCTCGCCCGCAACGTCCCGGCGCCTACGAGCACGACGTCGGCGTTGACGCGCAACTCACGCATCAGCCGCTGGTCGACCGTCGAGCCGATTCCCCGTTCCGAGCCTTCGACCACGACCTTGCCGTCAGCCGACATGACCATGTTGAGCAACACGTAGGGGCGGTCGCGCGGAGGAGGGGGGAGCCCGAGACGTGAGTAGTCTGGTTTCGCCATGGTGGAATGGTATCGCCTCCCGCACTCTGGCTGCGACCTCGCGAGGGCGCGTGTCCCGGCGGTGGGTTAGTCTCGACATACACGAGCGTGGAAGTGGCCGATGTCCTGTATCCGGTGTGGCGCCTATCTCTCCTCCGAGCAATTCGAGTGTCCGCGCTGCGGCTATGCCGTCCCTGGACGGACCCAGCCTGTGCTCGTGCCCGCGCCGGTGAGCGCGGAGGGCGGGCCGGTGGCGCTGCCGCGGACCAGCTCCCTCCCGGCCCAGCCCATGGGGCCCCCGGCGCCAGCACCTTTAGCGCCGCCCCGTCCTCCACCGGGGCAGTCTCCGGGTTCGGCGAGCGATTGGGAGTCGGCCACGGCGACCCCGTTCCTCTTCGCGGGCGACTGGTATATTCGTGGGCCGGCGGGGGCCGTCGCGAAATGGGATGCGAGCGGCGAAGCGTGGGCCTGGCAGCAGGCAGCGCGATTGCCGTTCTTCATGCGCCGCCCACGTTTCACCTCGTTGCAACAACCCGCCCTATGGCTCTATGTGGCGTTTGCCGGGCTGATGCTCGCCACGGTCGTGGCGATCGTGGCCGATATCCAGCACGTCGACGTGCTCCAGCGGATCGAAGCCGGCCGTTCCGTCCCGGTCACGGACGCTGACCGCAGCGACGCCTTCTTCGGCCTGGGGAAAGGCCTCCAGGCGACGGCCATCCTTGTGCTTGCGCCCCTGTTTGTCTGGTGGACGCGACGCGCGACCTCCAACGTCGCCTCGCTGGGGGTCAAGAACCCTCGCTTCGGCACACGGGCGGCGGTGCTCTGGTGGTTCGTCCCGATCGCAATGCTCATCGTGCCGTTTCGGGTGGTTGGCGAAGCCTGGCGTGCAAGCGACCAATCCCTTGCGCTGGACGAGTCTGCGCAGCTCGCGGGGCGTCCGCTCAGCCCGTTGCTCTGGGGCTGGTGGCTCGTCTACGTTGCCACAAACTGGGGGTGGAGCTTCGTCTTTCAGCTCCGCGAAGGCGCCAAGGATGCACACATGATCGTCAACCTCACGCGTGCGACCGTGGCGGTCGACGTCGCCCTCCTGCCCGCGGCGGCGCTCGCCGTGCTCGTGGTGGCGGCGCTGACGAAGCGCCAGGATGCGGCGAACGCGCGCTTCAACATCCCGTCGGGTCTCGATCGACTGCCGCCGCCGCCCTCGCGCTAACTCAGAGGCGCACCGGGATGCCCGCCGCCGCGAGGTGTTCCTTCACCTGGCGGATGGAATACGTGCCGAAGTGGAAGATGCTCGCGGCGAGCACAGCATCCGCCTTGCCCGCGGTGAGGGCGGCAACCATGTGCTCCGGCCCACCGGCGCCACCTGAGGCGACCACCGGCACCGTCACGGCCTCGCTGATCGCGCGCAACAGGCCGACGTCGTAGCCGCGCAGGTGGCCGTCTGTGTCCATGCTCGTGACGAGCAGTTCGCCCGCCCCGCGTTCGACCGCTTCGCGCGCCCAGGCGACGGCATCGAGCCCCGCCGCCTTGCGGCCGCCGTGGGTGAAGACCTCCCATTGGCCGGCCTTCCCGGGCACACGGCGCGCGTCGATCGCGGTGACGATGCATTGGCTGCCGAAGCGGTAGGCGCCTTCGTTGATCAGCTCCGGCGTCTGGATGGCGGAGGTGTTGATGCTCACCTTGTCCGCGCCCAGTTCGAGCATGATCTTCATGTCCGAGGCACTGCGTATTCCCCCACCGACGGTGAAGGGGATGAAGACCTGGTCAGCAGTCGCGGCGACCATATCGTAGACGGTCGCGCGGTCATCGGACGATGCTGTGATATCGAGAAACACGAGCTCGTCGGCGCCCTCGCGGTCGTAGAGCTTCGCCAGTTCGACGGGGTCCCCGGCGTCGCGCAATCGGACGAAGGACACGCCTTTCACCACGCGGCCGTTGTCCACGTCGAAGCATGGGATGATGCGGCGCATCAGCACGGGGCACGCTCCGGTCGCCTCATGGCGCGATCGTCGTTACTGGTTCCACGGCGCGAAGGGCCTCCGCGATGTCGATCGCGCCTTCGTACAACGCCTTGCCGATGATCGCGCCTTCGCAACCGGTGGCCGCGACCAGACGCAGCTGTTCGAGCGTCGCTATTCCTCCGGAGGCGACGATGGGGACAGCGGCTGCCGCCACCAGCCGTCGCAGCACCTCGATATTCGGGCCCTGCAGCATCCCGTCGCGACCAATATCCGTGTACATCAGGCGCGGGACGCCGAGATCGGCCATTCGGCGGGCGAGTTCGAGCGCGTCCACGCCGCTCGCCTGCGTCCAGCCGTCGGTCATCACCTGGCCATGCCGGGCGTCAATCGACACCACGATCCGGCCGGGAAAGCGCACGGTTGCCTCATCCACCAGCCCGCCGCTCGTGACGGCGGCGCTGCCGATCTGCACGCGCGCCGCGCCCATCTCGAAGGCCGCGGCGATCACCTCGATGGAGCGCATCCCACCTGAGACTTCCACGGGTACCTTGACGGCGTTACACATCGCAGCGATGAGCGCCGCGTTCGCGGGCTTGCCGTCCCGCGCGCCATCCAGGTCGACGACGTGGATCAACGTCGCTCCGAGGGACTCCCAGCGCAGGGCAATGTCGACGGGGTCACCGGTATAGCGCGTCTCGCGAGCGTAGTCACCCTGGATGAGGCGGACACAGCGGCCGTCGCGGATATCGATGGCGGGGATGACCTGGAACGTCGTCATCGCGCCAGCGCCAGATCGCGCGGTTCGGGCATACCTGTCCGCGCCCACCTGAGGAAGTTTCGATAGATGAGGAGGCCCTGGTCACTGCTCTTCTCCGGGTGGAACTGGGTCGCGATCACGTTCCCCATCGCGACCACGCTCGGGAACGTGACCCCGTATTCGGTCTCGCCCAGCGCGACCTCCGGGTCGGACGGCTCCGGGTAGAAGCTGTGGACGAAGTAGAACGCGCTGCCCGAGGGGATGTCCTCCGTGATCGGGTGGTCTTTGAGCCAGTGGACCGTGTTCCAGCCCATGTGGGGCACCTTCAGCTCATTGGCGGGAAAGCGGCGTATGACGCCCCCGAACACGCCCAGGCACTGTTGGTTGCCGCCCTCCTCGGACGAGTCGAAGAGGGCCTGGAGGCCCATGCAGACGCCGAGAAACGGGCGGCCGCCGGCGATGTATTCGCGGATCGGGTCGACGAGGTGCCGCTCCCGGAGTTTGAGCATCGTGTCCGCCGCCGCCCCGACACCGGGCAGGATGACGGCGGTCGCCCGGTCGATATCAGCCGCGTCGGCCGAGACGATCGGGACGACACCGTTGCGCTCCACCGCCCGCGTGACCGACCGGAGATTCCCGGCGTCGTAGTCCACGATGACGATGTGTTCAGCCACGGAGGGAGTGTAACAGGCTGGATGATTTGCCGTTCAGCAAGGTGTCAGCGAGCCGGAAGAGTCCGCCGCGTCCCGGTTTATACTTGGTCGTATGGTTGACGCCGGCCCCAAAGACCAATACGCCGCGCGGCTGCGGAGCGAGGAGCTGCGCTCCCAGCTGCACTTCCACAACTACCGCTACTACGTCCTCGACGACCCCGCCATGGGCGACGCGGATTACGACGCGCTGATCAACGAGCTGCGCGCGATCGAGTCGACCTTCCCGGAACTGATCACGCCTGACTCGCCGACGCAACGGGTGGGGGCGGCGCCGCTCCAGCAGTTCGGCGTGGTCGAACACCGCCTGCCCCTCCTCAGTCTCTCCAACTGTTTCAGCGAAGAAGACCTCAACAACTGGCGCCGGCGCGCCTCGGAGCGGGCGGGAACGACCGACTTCGCCATCACGTCGGAGCCGAAGATCGATGGTCTCGCGGTCGCTCTGGTGTACGAGGATGGCAAGTTCGTCCAGGGCGCGACGCGCGGGGACGGCCTCCGCGGCGAGAACATCACCGCCAACCTGAAGACGATCAAGTCTATCCCGATGGCTGTACGGGGTGCGGCGCCAGAGCGCTTCGAGGTGCGGGGCGAGGTCTACATGACGAAGAGCGGCTTCGAGCAGATGAACGCCGAGCGCGCCGAACGCGGCGAGGCGCTCTACGCGAACCCGCGCAACTCGGCCGCCGGCTCGGTGCGCCAGCTCGACCCGCGCATCTCCGCTTCGCGGCCGCTGAACATCTTCATCTATCAGCTCGGCTGGTGTGACGGCGCCCGGCCGGAGAGCCACTTCGAAGTGCTGGCCTGGCTCAACGAGATGGGATTCCGCACCAATACGGAGGCGCGGCGGCACGGTTCGCTCGCCGATGCCTATGACCGCATCCGCTGGTGGGCCGAAGCGCGGGAGCGCCTGGACTACGACATCGACGGCGTCGTCCTGAAGATGGACGACACCCGCGACTGGGAGCGCCTCGGCGTGGTGGGCCGCGAGCCGCGCTGGGCTACGGCCTTCAAGTACCCGCCCCAGCAGCGCACCACCCGCCTGCTCGACATCTCCGTGAACGTGGGGCGGACGGGCGCGCTCAACCCCTTCGCTATCCTCGACCCGGTGATCGTCGGTGGCGCGCGCATTCAGATGGCGACGCTCCACAACGAAAACGACATCCGCCGCAAAGACATCCGCATCGGCGACATGGTGATCATCCAGCGCGCCGGAGAGGTGATCCCCCAGGTCGTGGCGCCTGTGGTGAGCCTGCGCACGGGGGCCGAGCGCGAATTCGAGATGCCCGCCAGCTGCCCTGCCTGCGGCGAGCCGGTCTCCCGCGAGGGTGAACAGGTGGCCGTGTACTGCATCAACGAAGCGTGTCCGGCGCAGCAGGTCCGCCTGTTGGAACACTTCGCTTCGCGGGGGGCGATGGATATCGAGGGCCTCGGTGAGCGCGTGGCTTACACACTCTTCGGCGAGGGACTGGCGAAGGACGCGGCCGACATTTTCGACCTCACCGTTAGCCAGCTGGCGGCGCTGGAACGCATGGGCACGAAGAGCGCCGAAAACCTCGTCGCCGGGATCGAGGCGAGCAAGGTCCGGCCGCTCAGCAACGTCCTCTTCGGGCTCGGCATCCGCCACGTCGGTTTCGAAACCGCGCGCCTGCTCGCCGGTGCGCTGGGGAGCCTCGAGGGAGTGCTTGCTGTCGACGAGGAGTCTCTCCAAGAAGTCGAGGGGATCGGCCCGATCGTCGCCCGCAGCATCGCCGCCTGGGCGGCGCGGCCGGCCAACCAGCGACTCGTCGAACGCCTGCGCGCCGCCGGGATCGACCCGCGGCAGGCGGGGCCGGCGCTGGCCGAAGGGCCGCTCGCCGGCCTCACGCTCCTCGTCACCGGCACGCTCGAGTCGATGTCCCGCGAGGCGGCGGAGGACCGCCTCCGTGAGCTAGGGGGCAAGATCGGGAGCGGCGTATCAAAGGCGACGAGTGCGCTGGTTGTTGGCGCGAAGGCCGGTTCGAAGCTGAAAAAGGCTCAGCAACTGGGCGTGCGGACGCTCGACGAGTCTGCGTTCCTGCGCTTGTTGACAGATGGCCCCGCCGACATTTTACGTTTGGAGAATGCTCCGGAGCATTCTTGAAGCGTTAAAAGTTGTCCGATTTCGCTCCGCGACTGCCAACGGCTATACTTCGAGCTGCGCACCCCGGACAGGCATCCCCGGCGGGCGCTTGCAGGCGACAATGAGCATCTTCAGGCCACTTACGAACTTGTTCGGTTTTATGTCCCACGACATCGCCATCGACCTGGGGACGGCGAACACGCTCGTCATGGTCCGCGGTCGCGGCATCGTCATCGACGAACCCTCGGTCGTCGCTATTGACCGCGTCACCAAGAAGATCCTCGCTATCGGCGGTGACGCAAAGCGCATGGTCGGCCGCACGCCTTCCACAATCGTCGCCGTCCGGCCGCTGCGCGACGGCGTGATCTCCGACTTCGAAGTGACCGAGAAGATGCTCAGTTACTTCATCCGCGCGGTTCATGACCGCTCGTTCCTGGCGCAACCGCGGGTGGTCATCGGCATCCCCAGCGGCGTCACGGAAGTGGAGAAACGCGCTGTCCACGACGCCGCGCTCAACGCCGGCGCGCGCGCCTGCTACCTGATCGAAGAGCCAATGGCGGCCGCGATCGGCGCCGGCCTGCCCGTCATCGAAGCTGCGGGCTGCATGATCGTCGACATCGGCGGCGGCACCACCGAAGTGGCCGTCATCTCGCTCGGCGGCATGGTCGTCAGCACCTCCATCCGCGTCGCCGGCGACGAGATGGACCAGGACATCATCAGCTACGCCCGGCAGGTGCATAACCTGCTGATCGGCGAGCGCACGGCGGAAGAGATAAAGAAGCTTGCCGGTTCGGCCGCCCCCATCGAGCCGGAAGAGATGATCGAGATCCGCGGCCGCGACCTCGCCACGGGCCTCCCGAAGGCGGTCGAGGTCAGCACCGTGGAAATCCGCGACGCGCTCGCCGGCTCAATCAGCGCAATCGTCGAGGCCGTCCGTTCGACAATAGAAGTCACGCCGCCGGAGCTGGTGAGCGACCTGATGGCCCACGGCATCGCCCTTGCCGGCGGGGGCGCACTGCTGCGCGGACTGGACCGGCGGCTCAGCCAGGAGACGCGCTTCCCCGTCTATGTCTCCGAAGATCCGCTCCTGTGCGTCGTCCGCGGCGCCGGCGAAGTGCTGGAGGAACAGGCTTTGTTAAGCAAGGTGCAGTCCCAACTGGCATCGCGCCGGAACGGGCGCTAGCATCGGCGGGCGCCCCGGTGGAAGCCTATGCTGATTTTCTCACGATACACGTGGTGGGTGGGGGCGATGGTTGGCCTCGCGGCGCTCCTCACCCTCGTCAGCACAGTCGGCGGCTTTACACCCGTCCAAAGCGTCTTCCTCACGCTCACCACGCCGCTCGAACGGGGTCTCGGCGCTATCTTCCGGCCCGTGGCGGGATTGCTCTCCGACGCCGGCAACATCGGCCCGCTTCGCACGGAAAACCGCCAGCTACGCATCGAGAACGAACGCCTGCTGAATCGCGTGGCCGAGCTCCAACAGACCGAGGACCGCGTCAAGGAGCTGGAGGCGGCGCTCAATATCACGGCTGCGGACAGCGGCCAGCAGCGCTTGATCGCCAGCGTCGTCCACCGCGAATCATCCCCGTTCACGGATGTGGTGAGCATCGACAAAGGCGGTTCGAGCGGCGTCAAAGTTGGAATGGTCGTGCTCTCAGCACAGGGCACGCTCCTTGGCACGGTGACGGACGTGACCGCCAGCCGCTCCTTCGTCCGCCTCATCACCGATAGCCGCAGCAAGGTCGCGGCGGAAGTATTGGAGACGCAGGTCGAAGGCGTCGTCAAAGGGAGTGCCAACCGCACGATCGAGTTCACCCTCGCCCAGGCGGAGGTGAAGGTGGGCGAGGTGATCGCCACCTCCGCGCTCACGGGCCGCTTCCCCCGCGGGATCACGATCGCCCGCGTGTCCGAGGTTTCGGGTTCACCCCAGGACCTCTTCCGCACGGTCAAGCTTGAGCCGCTCGCGCGCATCAGCACGGCCCGGACCGTTCTCGTGATCATCAACTTCCTCCCCCAGCAAGCCGTGGGAGCCACGCCATGAGGGGTGCGATCATTGTTGTGACAGTCCTCTTCGGGGCGCTGCTTCAGGTCTCGGTGGCGCCGCTCTTCCCGCTGACGGGCGCGATCCCGGAGGTCGGCGTGCTCGTGCTCGTGCTGATTCTGCTCGGATTCGGCGGGCGCAGCGCGATGGTCGCCACACCGCTGCTCGCGCTCTTCCTTGGCCTGGCGGGGAACCGGGCGCCAGGGCTGGTCGTGATCGCCTACCTTCCCGTTGTGCCCCTCGGCCTGTTCGCGGAAGATCTGAACGCGCCCCTCGGACGCTACCTCCGCATCATCGCCGTGGTCCTCGGCGCCGGGACCTGGGCGCGGCTCGTCCTCGCAGGGGGCGCCATTGCGTCTGGCGCCCCGTTTGAAGCGACGGTCCTTATCCGGGACCTCATCATTCCGGGTGTACTCTTCGATTTCGTGCTCGGGAGTCTCTGCTACATCCCGTGCCGCCTCGCGGGCTGGACCGACCGGCCGCTCAATCTGCAACGAAGGGGATGGCTCTGATGGCAACCCTCGGACAACCCTGGCAAGCGCCCGGCGGCAAGAGCCGCACCCGTCCTCACAGCAACCTCGTCTCGCTGCGCATCGCCGTCGTCGCGCTCTTCATGTTGCTCACGGCGCAACTCTTCCGTATGCAAATTATCGACGGACGCGACTACGCCCGGCGCGCCGAAGAGAACCACATCGCGGTCGACACCATCCTCGCTGCGCGTGGCAGTATCCTCGATGCGGAAGGCAATCCTCTCGTCGTCAACGTGCCTTTGTATGAAGCGACGATCATCCCGGACTTTCTGCCGAAGAACGCCGAGAAGCGGGACGCAATCTATCTCGAGGTGGAACGGATCACCGGCGTGCCTGCATTGGAGGTGCGCGAAAAAGTGAAGAGCGCCGAGTCCGATCGGCTCGGCTATATCGGCATCAGCCTGGCGACAAATCTGACGAAGGGACAGGCGCTCACCCTGGACGAAGCGTCCATCCACATGCCGGGGGTCTCGTTGGCCATCCGGCCGGGCCGCGACTACCCGGCCGGGCCGGAGTTCGCCCACATCCTCGGCTATATCGGCAAGCAGACGCGCGAGGAGTACGCCGAGCTGCGCAGCCAGAACTACGCGCTCAACGAGCCCGTGGGCAAGGCGGGCATCGAACTCTACTATGAGCAGGAGCTCCGGGGCCAGCGTGGCGGCGTCGCGGCCGAGCAGGACGCGCAGGGCACGCTCGTGCGCGCGCTCGGAAAGACCGACCCGGTGCCCGGAAACAGCGTCCGGCTCGGGATCAACGCGAACCTCCAGAAGTACATCTATCAGCTTCTTGACGACCATCTCAAGGGTGACGACAAAAACCGTGACGCGCGCGTTGCGGCGGCGGTCGTCATGGATGCGAAGACCGGCCTCATTCTTGCGATCGTTTCGTATCCATCGTTCGACAATAACCTGTTCGGCAAAGCGAACAACGACGCCGCCTTCAACGAACTCATTAACGATGCCAGAAAGCCTCTGCTTAACCAGGCGCTCACTCCCAGCGCACCAGGTTCCACGTTCAAACTGGTAACGGCCGCGGCGGGACTCCAGACGGGTAATATCACGCCCGCATCCGGTGTGTGTGTGACCAGTAAGGTGCTCGAAATCAAGGGCGAAAACGGCGTCATCTATCCGTTCTACGATTGGCGCGAGCACGGCTGCATTAATCTCAACGACGGCATCGCCTGGTCGTCAAACGTCTATTTCTACATGACCTCGTGCGGCATCCCCGGGTACGCCCGTGGCCTCGGCAAGGACCCTGAAACATCGGCCGTCGTCCTCGGTTATTACGCCCGCCAGTTCGGCTTCGGCCAGAACGCCGGCATCGATATCGGCGGCGAATCGCCGGGCACGGTGCCGGACCCGGCCTGGAAACGGCGAGTCCACGCAAACGACAACCCCGAAGACCGGGAGTGGTACTACGCCGACACGTGCTTCATGGGCATCGGCCAGGGCGACGTCTCCGCGTCGCCGCTCCAGGTGGCGCGCATGACCGCGGCGGTGGCGAACGGCGGTAAGCTCCTCAAACCACACGTTGCGAAAGACATCATCTCGCCCACAGGGAAAGTGGTGCGCACGATCGAACCCGAATGGACGCAGGTGCCCGTCGATGCCCGCAACCTTGCAACAATCCGGGAAGGCATGCACAGCTCCGTCATCTATGGAGCGGGCCTCAAGGCGGGGCGCAGCAGCGTCGACATCGCAGGGAAGACGGGCACAGCCGAGTTCTTCCTCAAGAGCGGGGAGAAGGCCCAGCACGCCTGGTTTACGGGTTACGCCCCGTTCAACGACCCTGAGATCGTCGTGACGGTCTACTTCGACATTGGCGTTGGCGGCGAAAAGGCCGCACCGATCGCCGGCCAGATCTTCGATTACTACTGGCAGGAGGTGCGCGGAAGGTGAGCGCTTTTGCTGTCCGGCGTACCTCTGTGTTCCGCGGTTGGGACCGCTTCGACTACGTGATCATGCTCACATCCGGGGCATTGGTGCTTTACGGACTCCTGCTGATTCACAGTGGCTCGCAACGCGAATACAGCGGTCCGTTCCTGAATTTCGACAACCCGGTCATGAAACAGGCCGTCTTTGCCACGTTCGGGATATCACTTATGATCGCGATATCGCGCATAGATTACCACTATTTCATCCATTACTCCTGGATTCTGTACGCGATCGGAATAGTCTCTTTGGTGGCGCTTTATGGGCTGGGAGACTCGGCATTCGGTTCGACGCGATGGTTCAACGTCGGGCCTATCCAGATCCAGCCCTCGGAGTTCGTGAAGCTCGCCACGATCCTGCTGCTCGCGCGCTACTTCTCCGAACACGGCGGCGACGCCCGCGAACTGCGGCCGCTGATGATCTCGCTCGCCATCGTCCTGCCGTGCGCCTTGCTCATCTTTTTCCAGCCGGACCTGGGCACTTCGATCGTCTTCCTCGTCACGTGGCTTGGGGTCGTGCTCGTCGCCGGAGTCAGCCGCCGCCACCTGATGGTGATCGCGGCGGCGGGGCTCGCCCTTCTCCCGTTCGTCTGGACGTTCGCCGTCGCCGACTACCAGATAGAGCGCATCGACATCCTCGTGGACCCGCAGCAGGACCCGCTGGGCGCGGGCTACAACAACGTCCAATCACGCCTCGCGGTCGGTTCCGGACAGGTCTTTGGCAAGGGCTTTGGCAACGGTGAACAGACGCAGCTGAACTTCTTGAAAGTGCCGACGAAAGACTTCATTTTCAGCGTCCTTGGTGAAGAATTCGGATTCGTCGGTGCGATGGTGTTGTTCGGCCTGTTTATTATGCTCTTATGGCGCGGAATACGCGCGGCCCAGATCGCCGGAGACGTCGCGGGACAGTTGGTCGCCGTCGGCATTGTCGTGCTGATACTCATGCAGGCGTTCATCAATATCGCCGTGAACGTCAGCCTATTCCCCGTGACGGGCATTCCGCTGCCCTTCGTCAGCCAGGGCGGCAGCTCTCTCGTCAGTGTGTTCATCTCGCTGGGCATCCTTCAGAGCATCATTATGCGTCACCGCGCTTACCGGCAGACCTAGCGTTCTCTCAAGCGCGCCGCGCCAGCTCCTCGGCGTTCGCGTAGACTCCGGGGCACAACCCCAAACTCACGGAGGCTCCGAACAGTGGGCGCGCTCGACGGCATGAAAGTCCTTGACCTTACCCAGTACGAGGCGGGCACGAGCTGCACGCAGTACCTGGCCTGGTTTGGCGCGACCGTCTACAAGGTCGAAAAGCCGGGCCGCGGCGACCCGGGCCGCCGTTCCGGCGCGACGGACACACGCGATGGCCTCTACTTCCTCTCCTTCAACAGCAACAAGCAGAGTCTCGCCATCGACCTGGACACGCCGGAAGGGCGCGACCTCTTCCTCCAGCTCGTGCCGAAAGTCGACGCGGTGGTGGAGAACTTCACCCTGGGGACGATGGAAAAGCTCGGCCTCGGCTACGACGTGTTGAAGGAAGTCAACCCGGCCGTCATCTACGGCACGGTCAAGGGGTTTGGGACGACGGGGCCGTACAGCGACTTCAAGTGCTTCGACTGGGTGGCGCAGGCGGCGGGCGGCGCCTTCAGTGTCACCGGCGAAGCGGA
>JAYUAG010000187.1:0-11822 GCA_043741475.1 Thermoflexaceae bacterium
GAACTCGACCTGGACGCCTTCTTCGCCGAGTGAGCGGCCACTCAGTCCGGCCGCGCGGTAGCGGGCTCGCGCAGGAACACCAGGACCCCGACAGCCACCAACCCGAACAGGACACCGGAACCGGCCAGGCCGATCTTGAGCGAGGTCGCGGCGAAGATCGTGGCCGCCGATGGCCCGACGATGAACGCGAGCGCCTGGGCGCTGCTGGCGACGCCGAAGGCCGTGCCCCGGCGGCCCCGCCGAACGTTCGATGCGATCAGCGTGTTCGTGGCAGGGATCATGATCGCTGTCATGAACGAAGCGAAGGCAAAGGCAGCGATGTAGAGCGCGACGTTCGACGCGAGGCCCAACGCCAGCTGACCGACGCCTGCAGCGAGGCAACTCACGCCGAGCAGCATACGGAAGTGCCCCGGTTTCGCGGTGCGCCGGCTGACGAGCAACAGTCCCGCCACGCTCGCCAGCCCGCCCACCGTGAATGCCACCGACACCATCGCCTTGGCGCTGTCCTTGCCGACAAAGCGGTCGATCGCGATCGGCGATGCGATACGGACGAGCTGTGTTGCCGCGAACACGAAGAAGTACAGCGCGACGACCAGCATGAACTGCCCTGTGAGCATCTGGCGGAGCGCCGACGGCTCGTCTTTGCCTGTGAAGTCCCCGGCGGCCGTCTTCGCGGGAGTCGCCTCCAGGGTGTCGCGCGGGACCAGCAGCCACACCGCCAGCGCGGCGACGGCGGGCAGGATCGCCGCCGCCACGATCGCGCCCCGAAGTCCCGCAAAGACCGCGACGATGCCTCCCAGTGCAGGCCCGATCGTGGTCCCGAGGTACTGTGCGGCCGACACATAGCCCAGGCTCGGGCCGAGCCGGGATTCCGGCACACTGACGCTCGTCAGCGCAATTGCCGCGGGGATGAAGCCGCTGAAGAGTCCCTGGCAGCTGAACGCCACCACCACATGCCACGGCTCGGTGGCGAAGGCCGCGATCAGCGTCGTCCCAGTCGCGAAGGCGAGCGCGCGGACGAACATCAACTTCCGCCCGAAGCGGTCGGAGAGCACGCCCCAGAGCGGGCCGCTAATGAGCCGCGCGACGCCGATGATGCTCGTCGCGACCCCGGCCCAGAAGAGGGCGTTGGCGTCGCTCGTCGCGCCCAGTTCGCGCATATAGAGCGGCAGGAACGGGATCCAGAAGTTCATCGCGAGGCTCGCCATGCCCGTACCACCGGCGATCGCGAGCAGAGCGCCCCGGCCCGAATCGGCGTCAGCAGGAGCTGAGACAGCGGCGGCGTTACCGGTGACGGCCACGGAGACCTCCGTGAAACAGCGCTGGCATCTCGCCGAGCCTAACCGCGAACGGTCGTTGCCGCACCGGCTCACCTCAGGGTTCGAACGCCGGGCCGTTCCGTCGTAGGCTACGTGACACTCACCACGTCTGGAGCGAATCATGCCTTTCGACACTCGCCACAAGAGCCGAACCGTCGTCGATGGCCCCGGCCGAGCTGCCGCCCGGTCCTACTTGCGCGCCGCCGCGGCGCCCGGCCTCAGCTCGGAGGACTTGCGCAAACCGCTGATCATGGTCGCGCATGAGTGGATCGGCACGATGCCCTGCAACTACAACCAGCGCGAGTTGGCGCAGCACGTTATGGCGGGTGTGCGCGCGGCCGGTGGCACGCCCCTCGAGGTCAACACGATCTCCATCAGCGACGGCATCTCGATGGGCACGGAGGGCATGAAGGCCTCGCTCATCAGCCGCGAACTGATCGCGGATTCGATCGAACTCTGCGGCGTCGGCTATTCCTTCGACGCTGTCGTCGTCATCGTTGGCTGCGACAAGACGATCCCCGGCGCGGCGATGGCGCTCGCACGCCTGAATCTACCCGGTCTCATCCTCTACTCAGGGTCGATTGCGCCCGGCCGCTTCCGGGGTGCGGACGTCACCATCCAGGATGTCTTCGAGGGAGTGGGCAAACACGTTGCCGGTACCTTCAGCGACGCCGATCTGGAGGAGCTTGAGACGGCCGCCTGTCCCGGCGCGGGCGCCTGCGGCGCTCAGTTCACGGCCAACACGATGGCCATGGTGATGGAGTTCATGGGCATCTCGCCGATGGGTTCGGCGACCGTTGGCGCGACCGATTCGCGCAAGGCGGAGGTCGCCTTCCAGGCCGGCGAACTGGTGATGGAAGTCCTCAAGCGCGGTCAGCTGCCCCGCGACGTGCTCACGCGCGAGGCCTTCGAGAACGGGATCATCTGTGCCGCCTCCACTGGTGGGTCGACGAACGTCGTCCTTCACCTGCTCGCGATCGCCTCCGAGGCAGGGGTGGCCCTCACGATCGACGACTTCGACGCGATCAGCGAGCGCACACCGCTGATCGGCGACATGCGGCCCGGCGGCCGCTACGTTGCCCTCGACATGGACCGCGCCGGCGGCACGCCGTTGTTGGCCAAAAGGCTACTCGAAGCGGGAAAAATGCACGACATCGCCACTGTCAGCGGCCGCACCATGGCCCAGGAGGCCGCACGTGCCGTCGAAACGCCCGGTCAGGACGTCATCCTCCCGATCGATAAGGCGCTCAAGGCGACCGGTGGCCTCGTCATCCTCAAAGGGAACCTTGCCCCCGACGGTTGCGTAATCAAGGTCGCCGGCCACGAGCGGCTGCTGCACTCAGGGCCCGCCCGTATCTTCGAATGCGAAGAGGACGCCTTCGCCGCCGTGTCTCAGCGGCGAATCAACGCCGGCGATGTGCTCGTCATTCGCAACGAGGGGCCGAAGGGCGGCCCGGGCATGCGCGAGATGCTTGGTGTTACCGCGGCCCTGGTCGGCGCCGGACTCGGAGAGTCCGTTGCGCTGCTCACGGATGGCCGCTTCAGCGGCGCGACCCGCGGGCTCATGGCCGGCCACGTGGCGCCGGAAGCAGCCGATGGCGGCCCCATCGCCTTCGTCCGTGAAGGCGACACGATTACGTTCGATATCAAGGCACGCAAACTCACACTCGTGGTCGACGAGGCCGAGCTCGCGCGCCGGCGAGCGGGCTGGAAGCCCCTGCCTCCCCGCTACACCCGCGGCGTCTTCGCGAAATACGCCCGCGGCGTCTCCAGCGCCGCCCTGGGCGCGGTGACCGGCTGAGATGACGACACCAACACCGGTCGCTCCGCCGGACAACCGCCGCAAACTGCCCTTCGCGCTCCAGGCGGGCGAAGGAGTGCTGCTCTTCACACGGCGCCACTGGGTGTTCGCCGCCTGGGAACTGACGAAGCTGGCGCTGATCGCCATCCTTCCGATCGTCGCGCTCCTGCTGCTGGCGAAGTTCACCTTTGGATTCGATGGCCGAAAGGGCCTCATCGTCGCCGCCCTGTCGCTGATTTGGGCGCTCATCTGGCTGGTGCGCGGCTACTTCGCCTGGTACCGCTTCAGTCACGACATCTGGATCGTCACGAACCAGCGCATCATCGACTCGGTCAAGCGCCACTGGTTCCACCATCGCATGGCCTCCGCCGACCTCGACGACGTTGAAGACATCGCCCTCGTGAAGGAAGGCCTCTTCCCGACGATGTTCGACTACGGGGACCTGCGTCTGCAGACAGCGGGCGAACTGGGGAACTTCGTGCTCGCCGGCATCCCCGACCCGAAGGACGTCCTCGCGCTCGTCGACAAGGAGCGAGATGCGGCGAAGCGCCGCCTCCGGGGGATCGCCACGTAAAGATTGGGGGTTCCCGCCGGGGCCTCGACGGGGTTACGGTCTGCGTATGGCAACGCGCCGCAGGTTCCTACTGAGCGCGGGATCACTCGCCGCCGTCGCGGCGGGAGTGGCGTCCGGGCGCACGCGCGGCCTGACACAGACGCTCGGCCAGGCGCCGACGGCGAAGTATCGGGTGCGCCTCCCCGCCCTGAGCGCCGATGGGCCACCATTCGAGGCGTACCTGTCGTCAGCCAGCGTCTACCAGGGAGGCGCCCTGCGAGTGCGAACGAACCTCGGCACGGCTGGCACGACCACAATCTTCGGCCGGAGTTACCCGCTCGCCGCCCTCGATCGGGGCCTGGAGGGGTTTGTTGGCCTCGGGACCGAGGATTCCGTGGGACTCACGACGGTCACCGTGCGTGTCACAGCGCCAGCAGCGGAAACCGCCCGCCTGCAGGTCCGGGTCCTCAGGACCGACTGGACGGTGGACCATATCATCCTGCCACCGCCCAACCCCAACGACCCGGACCCACCACCGCCCGACCTTCCCGATGAACAGCCTCGGTTGAACGAAATCTACCGCGGCCTGACGCCCCGCAAATGGCGGGATGGCTGGCTCGCTCCCCTCCGCCCGCCCCTCTCCATCAGCGGCTACTTTGGCGAGCAACGCTCGTTCAACGGCGGGCCCGTGCAAGGCCACCATGGCGGCACTGACTTCGGCGCGGAGGCGGGTACGCCCGTGCTCGCCACCAACGACGGCATGGTCGCGCTGGCCGAGCGCGTACGGGTGCGCGGTCGACTCGTGGTGATCGACCACGGTGGCGGCATCTTTTCGTGCTACGGCCATCAGTCCGAACTCGCCGTGCAGGCTGGGCAGTTGGTCACACAGGGCCAGGTGGTCGGGATGGTGGGCTCGACTGGCCTGTCGACCGGCCCCCACCTGCACTGGGAGATGGCCGTCGGCGGCGTGCTCGTCGATGGGCTCCGGTGGCTCGATGGTTCACAGGGGTTCTGAGGCAGAGCAGGGGGCCTCAACCGAGGTTGCGCCAATCGCTTCAATCGAGCCATCGATACCTGAGGCGAGACCGTAGCCCCAGCCATGGGCGTGTGGCACCCTCGTGCTGGACTACAGACGGGGTGCGTCAGCGGTTATGAAAAGCGCCCAGTACCTCGCGTTCGCGACCGTCCTGATGACGATGGTCCTGATCGCGGCGGGCGTTCTCGTACGGGCGACGGGTTCTGGCCTCGGCTGCCCGGATTGGCCCACCTGCCACGGGACGGTCGTGCCGCCAGGCGACCACCACGGCATCATCGAGATCAGCCACCGCTACCTGGGGACGCTCGTCGGCCTGCTGGTGATCGGCGCCGCCGTCATGGCCTGGCTGCACTTTCGCCACGTCCCGTTCATCACCGCCATGGCGACGCTGGCGGTCCCACTCGTCGGCATCCAGGGATTGCTCGGCGCCGTCGCCGTGGTGCGCGAACTACCGCCCGAGGTCGTGGCCACCCACCTCGTGACGGCGATGCTCGTGCTGACGGTTGAGTCGCTCGTCGCCTGGGGGATGTTTCTCGAAGACCGCTCCAACCGGGACATTCGTCCAGAGCGGCACCGGGCCACGGCCCGCGCGGGAGCGGTGGCGGGCGCCGCGGCGATGGCCTGGCTGGCGGTCGTGATGTGGGTCGGCGGGTACATGGCCGAAAGTGGCGCCGCCACCGCCTGCGAGGGCTGGCCGCTCTGCAACGGTAGTCCGATCCCCGCGGCCGACGGACAGGAGTTCACGCACATGCTCCACCGCTACCTCGCCGGCGCGTTCATTTTCTTCATCGCCGTGGTCGTGACGCGACTCTGGCGCGCCCGCGGGACGCTACCGTATGCTCTGCCTTCAGCTATCGCCCTGGCTGTGCTCTACGTCGCGCAGGTGGCGGTGGGGGCACTCAACGTCGTCTACACCTTCCCGGACGCGCTCACCGTTACCCACACCGTGATCGCTTCGGCCGTATGGCTTACGCTGTCGGCGGTCGTCATCCTCGGGTTCTACTCACGGGCAGCGGAACGCAGCCGGACGCCGGGCTTGAAGGCAGGAGAAGCCACCGCGTGACCACGACCGCAGCAGCCTTCGTCCGCCCCTCCGCCCTCGTCACCGCCCGAGGTTATGTCTCCCTCACCAAGCCCCTGATCATCGTCGAGCTGCTAATCACGACCGTACCGGCGATGGTCGTTGCCGCACGCGGGTGGCCCGGGTGGTGGCTGGTGCTGGCGACCGTCGTCGGCGGGACACTCTCCGCCGCGGGCGCCAACGTCATCAACTGCTGGTACGACCGCGACATCGACGCCGTGATGAAGCGGACGCGCACACGCCCGCTCGTCACCGGGTTGATCGCCCCCACGAGTGCGCTCACCTTTGGGATCGTGCTCGGCGCGTCCGCCTTCGCGCTGCTCTGGGCGACGACGACGCTCGCCGCCGCCTGCCTGTCGCTCGCCGCCTTATTGTTTTATGTCTTTGTCTACACCGTGTGGCTCAAGCGGAGAACGCCGCAGAACATCGTCATCGGCGGCGCCGCCGGGGCGTTCCCGCCGCTCGTTGGCTGGGCGGCCGTGACGGGCGACCTCTCCCTCGCCGCATGGGTCATGTTCGCCATCATCTTCTTCTGGACGCCACCCCATTTCTGGGCGCTGGCGCTGCGCCTCAAGAACGACTACGCCGAGGCGGGCGTCCCCATGCTCCCTGTAACCCATGGGCCGGCGATCACGCGGGTCCAGATCTTCCGCTACTCCGTGCTTCTGGTGCTGGTATCGCTCTTGCTCGGCCCGGCGGCCGACCTCAGCTGGGTGTATCTCGGGGCCGCTCTTGGTCTTGGCGCTGCGTTCGTCTGGTTCGCCACCCGCCTGTGGCGCGACCCCGAGCACGTGTCGCCCATGAGCCTGTACAAGTACTCGCTGCTCTACCTCGCACTCGTCTTCGTGGCCATGGGCGTGGACATCGCTGTGTTCTAGGCGCCTGGGAGCGGTTCACACAAAGCGCGAGGCACGCGAAGTTCAAAATGTGGGATGCGATGCATTCACGCTGATGGGCTGGCGACCGCGGCGGCGAGCGCCTTTTCGCGGGCACGGACGCGGTCCGCGCGTTTGGCGGCGCGCTCTTCGTGGGCTACCCAGCCGATCGCAAGCACGACGAGCACCGCGAGGAAACAGAGGTCGCCGCCCACCCACATGATGTTCCCCGCCCATTCCTGGTCATGTTTCGGCGATGGCCCCCAGGTGCGGCTGACGGTCTCGTAGTGCGGGAAGATGACGCGGTTCGCGATCGCGATCGTCACCGCGAGGAACGAGTTCTGGGGCATTTGCAGGAACACATAGAGGATCCGGATCGGGTGGGCCAGCCGCCACGGCGCCGGATCCGTGCCCAGCGCCGGCCACCAGAACAGGAGCGCCGAGCCGAGGTAGAGCGCGTGCTCCAGACGGTGGAGCCACTCGTTCTCCAGCGCGCCGTTGAACAGCGGCGAAAAGTGGGAGATCCACATGAATCCGGCGAAGAGGAACCAGGCTGCGACCGGGAACGAGAGCGCTTTCACCACACGGCTGTGAAGGACGGGTAGGAGGAAGTCCTTGCGCACACGCGGCGAGGCTGCTCGCAGCGCGAGCGTGATCGGCGCACTCCCCAGCAGGAGCGGGGCCGCGACCAGCGTGATCATGAGGTGTTGCACCATGTGCACCGCGAACAAGTCGGTGTCGTAGCGGGCGATCGGCGACATGACGGCAAGCGCCAGCACCAGCATCCCCGCCCCGAAACAAACGACACGCCGCCGCGGCACGGGCGACGCCGGGTGATGGCGATTCACCGTGCGCACTGCCGCCACGTAGGCCCAAACGACGAGCGCTGCCGGGAGGAGGAAGAGAGGGTCGAATTCCCAGGCGGTAGCGAGGTTGGCCACGGTGGGCTTCGGCGACGACCCGCCGTGTGCTGCCGCTGCAGCTACGGGAAGGCCCACGAACGCCGCGAGGAGCGCTGCCACCAACTGCCGCCGGGCTGCTCCCGAGCGATGTTTCAGGCGCGATTCGCGGGTCATCATGGGCTTGAGTGTCACACAGGATAGGCCCTCCCGCGAGCCTCGGTAAGCAGCCCCGAGCGAGTCCAGTTTCCTTGACTGGCCGGGAGGGCGGGACTATAACTGCGATTGCGCCGCGATTCACAAGCGGGCAAAGTCGTGTGCGCCAGAGGGACGATTTAGGCCGGGAGCTGCCGGAGGGGGAACGAGGGATCATGCGAACCGTCGCCAGGCGCTGGCCAATCCGGACGGCGATCATCCTCGCCCTCGTCGCTCTTGCAGCCATCCTCACCGTCGGCACGGCATTCGCAGGCCCCAGCGGCCAACCGGGCGGTATCACCAGCCAGGCCCACCGCATGCACGACCTCTACATAATCGTGTTGATCGTGGCGCTGGTCGTGTTCTTCCCTGTCGAAGGCGCCCTCGTCTACATCGTCTTTAAATATCGCAAGAAGAACGATACGCTCCCCTCCCAGATCCACGGCAACAACTACGTCGAGATCCTCTGGACGACCATCCCCATCGTCATTGTCCTCATCCTCTTCGTGTTCTCATTCCGCGTCCTGCAAAACGTCGAAAAAGGCGCGAAGGCAACGGACCTCACCGTGAACATTGAGGGTTTCCAGTTCTGCTGGGGCGCCACCTACAAGCTCAACGACCTTGGTCCCGGTAGCGACCCCAAGAAGACCGGCGAAGTGAAGGTCTTCGAGCCAAACTGTGAGGCGAAAGAGCCGATCATTCGCATTCCAGTTAACGAGCCCGTCGAGTTCGCGCTCAAATCGAACGACGTAATTCATTCGTTCTATGTCCGCGACTTCCTCTACAAGCTGGATGTGGTGCCGGGCCGGGACAACCGCTTCAAAGTGACCGCCCGCGAGATCGGTGTCTTCGACGGCCAGTGCGCCGAGCTCTGCGGCATCAACCATTCGCGTATGCGGTTCCAGATCGAGGTCATGAGCCGCGCCGACTTCGACAAGTTCATCGCCGGACTTGCCGCCAGCGGTGCGCCGGCGGCCGCCAGGTAGGGCGACAAGAAACGACGACCAGCCGTCCGGGCCTTCCGGACGACAGCTCACCGGCCGGCGACGGCGGAGATTCGGGAGGAGACGAGATGGCGACACTGGTTCTACCGCGTACCTACGAACGGCCCGTCATCCTCGACTGGATCACGACGGTCGACCACAAGAAGCTCGGCATCCTCTATCTCTACTTCACAATGTTCTTCTTCGCGGTCGGGGGCATCCTTGCGCTCGTCGTGCGCACCCAGCTCTCGGTCGCGAACAACACCTTCGTCAACAACGACCACTACAACCAGATCTTCACGATGCATGCCTCGGCGATGCTCTTCCTGTTCATAATCCCGGTCTGGGCTGGCTTCGGGAACTACATTGTGCCGCTCCAGATCGGCGCGCCGGACATGGCCTTCCCGCGAGTCAACGCGCTTTCGTTCTGGCTTCTGCCCCCGGCCGGCATCCTCATGTTCTCGGGCTTCCTCGTCGATGGTGGCGCGGCCCAGGCCGGCTGGACGGCCTACAGCCCGCTCGCGCGCACGCTGGGCACCGGCATGGACCTGTGGATCATTGCCGTGGTCCTGCTCGGCATCTCCTCCACGATCGGCGCGGCGAACTTCCTCGTCACCATGTTCCGGATGCGGGCGCCGGGCATGACCATGTTCCGAATGCCCATCTTCTGCTGGACGATGCTCGTGACCGCGCTCCTGCAGTTGCTCGCCACACCGGTGCTCGCGGCGGCGCTCTCCATGCTCTACATCGACCGCAACTTCGGCGGCTCGTTCTTCGACCCGAACGGTGGCGGCAACGTCATCCTCTGGCAGAACGTGTTCTGGTTTTACTCGCACCCCGCCGTCTACATCATGATTCTGCCGGGCATGGGCATCGTTTCCGAGATCCTGCCCGTGTTCTCGCGCAAGCCGCTCTTCGGCTACAAGGCGTTCGTCTTCGCCACACTCGGCATCGGCGGCCTGGGCTTCAGCGTCTGGGCGCACCACATGTTCACGACTGGCGCTGTGCTCAAACCGTTCTTCGGCTTCATGACCTTCATGATCGGCGTGCCCACGGGCGTCAAGATCTTCAACTGGCTGGCCACGCTGTACAGGGGCTCGATTTCCTTCGAGCCGCCGATGCTGTTTGCCCTGGGGTTCATCAGTATGTTCCTGATCGGCGGGATCAACGGCACCTTTAGTGCGGCCGTGCCCGTGGACTTCGCCCTCCACGATACCTACTTTGTGGTCGCTCACCTTCATTATGTCCTGTTCGGCGGGTCGGTCTTCGCCGTGTTCGCAGGGCTTTACTACTGGTTCCCCAAGATCTGGGGACGGCGCCTGAACGACAAGCTTGGCACGACGCAGTTCGTCTTGATGATCTTTGGGTTCAACCTGACCTTCTTCCCGATGCACCTCCTCGGGCTCGATGGGATGCCCCGGCGTATCGCGAGTTATCCCGACATCCATCATTGGCAGCTGCTGAACTCGATCTCCACGGCTGGCGCCTTCCTGATCGCGCTCTCGATGGTCCCGTTCCTCATCAATGTTGTGATGACGTTCATGAAGCCGAAGGATCAACCGAACGACCCCTGGCAGGGAAACACGCTGGAGTGGTACACCTCATCGCCGCCGCCCGTGCACAACTTCGACGACGTGCCGGACGTGCATTCGGAGCGGCCCCTCTTCGACCTTCGCCATAGTGAGGCAACCCACCACTAGAGCCCGGCCCACGAACTGACGCGGACGAAACGAGAACGAGACAACAAGGAGCACAGATGGCGGCACACGGAGCAGCGGTCCACGAACGCAAGGAACTCAGCAACGGGATGCTGGGGTTCATCCTGTTCGCCGCTTCGGAAGTCATGTTTTTCGGCGGCCTCTTCGCCGCCTACTTTATCGCGCGCGCGGACGCTGGCCAATGGCCGCCCATAGACACGCTCGAAACGCTCAAGGCGGCCGGCCGAGCCAGTAGCGCCACCGCGGAACTGAAGCTCGAATGGGTGCTCCCGCTCATCGCAACACTCTTCCTGATCACCAGTTCTGTCACCATGCAGCTCGGCGTTTCCGCGATCAAGCGCGGCGACCGGACGAAGCTGATCCGCTGGCTCATCATCTCCATCGTCCTTGGACTTATCTTCTTGACCGCCCAGATGTACGACTACTCGCAGCTCGAATTCCGCGCACGTGACACGATCTTCGGGACGACGTTCTTCACACTCACAGGCTTTCACGGGGCGCACGTGGCCGCCGGGGTGCTCTTCATGTCTGTCATTCTCATACGGGCCATGGGGGGACAGTTTTCGGCCCGCAACCACGAGGGCGTGGAGGCGTGTTCGCTGTACTGGCACTTCGTCGACGTGGTGTGGATCGCACTGTTCACGATCCTCTACCTCATCCCCTTGTTCGCGGGCAAAGACTACATCACCGCCTGACCTGGCTCGGCGGCACTTCGAGGAGACGGCTGCATGGATGCACACGGCAACGAACACGACGGTCACGGGGCCGGGCATGCGGTTCATCTCCCCGATCCCAGCGCCTGGCCGTTCGTCGCCGGTATCGCCGCGTTCATTGCCGGCGGAGCGCTCATCTGGTGGACACGTGACCGTGACGCCTCCGTCGCAGGCCTCGCTCTCGGCTTTGGCATCGCCCTGTTGCTGATTTCCACCGGCGGCTGGGCTTACCAGGACGGAAAAATGAGGAAGAGGGCCGAAGACGGGCAGGCTCCGGCGGAGCGTGCTCCCCGTTTTTCACAGGTGCTCGCCTTCGCTATCCCTGCCGGACAGCTTGGAGCCGCACGTGCCAGCGGCGGCGTCCTCACCGCCGTCGACGCCGCAGATCTCCGTGACATCGAAGGCTTCGAAGACCTTCGCCTCACCGTCTCGCCATCGGAGGATGGCCCCTCGCAGGTGCTGGTCGAGACCACCTGGAAGGGGCGAGAAGGCATCGAGAGTTACGAAGGGACGCGCCAGACACTGCTCGATCTCGTCAACGCGCACGACAGCCAGGTAGTCCCCGGCACCGTCCAGACCTTTGACATGGAAGTCGTCCGCGACACCAAGGACACGTCCTTCCGCTTCGGCATGGGCGCGGCGGCAACCG
>JAYUAG010000188.1:0-11815 GCA_043741475.1 Thermoflexaceae bacterium
AGTTCGTGGACGCCGTGGGGGCGAAACCCCGAGCCGTCCTCGTACGCGAGCAGCAGCGGCGCTGGGGAAGCTGTTCGGCAGACGGCACGCTGCGCTTCAACTGGCGGCTGGTGATGGCGCCACCGGAGATCCTCGACTACGTGGCGGCGCACGAACTCACGCACCTGGTCCATCGCAACCATGGCAAGGACTTCTGGGCGGCGGTCGAGCGCGTGTGCCCTTCCTTCGCGACGCAGCGGGATGAGCTCAAGCGCCTCGGCCCCACCTTCACCTTTTAGGCTTGACAGCGACAGTTAGCCCCTGCTTAATGACCTTGAAAAGTGGGATCCGTGTCCACCGCCCCTGAGGGGTGCGTGGAGGCGGCCACGGAGCGTTCGTAAACCCGGCCGGGCCGGACCTTTCTCGCGGGAGACAGTACATGTTTATCGGCTATTTCACGGAGCGGCCCTACCAGGACCCGGGCTCGGGCTATTTCGGGGCGACCGGCAAGTCGATCGAAGACCTTGGCCTGAGCAACGCCAGCTACGACCCAAAGATCGGCTCCGACCTCTACAACCGCTACCTCGATGAGAAGGTTTACGCCGAGGAGATGGGCTTCGACGGTCTCATGCTGAACGAGCACCACAGCACGCCTTTCTGCATGGGCGGCGTGATGAACGTGGAGGCGGCGATCCTCGCCAAGCTCACGAAGCGCGCGAAGATCGTCCTCATGGGGAACGTCCTCCCGATCTGGGATGACCCGCTCTTCCTGGCCGAGGAACTCGCGATCATCGACATGATCTCGCGGGGGCGGCTGGTGACGGGCTGGGTGCGGGGCACGGGCCGCGAAAGCGTCGCCCACAACGCCCAGTCTCCCTACAACTGGGAGCGCTTCCAGGAGGCGCACGATTTCATTGTGAAGACGTGGACCACACCGGGGCCGTTCCGCTGGGAAGGCGAACATTATCAGTATCGTTATGTGAACCCGTGGGCGCGCCCCTACCAGACGCCCCACCCGCCGATCATGATCCCGGGGGTGATGTCGAAGGACACCGTAAAGTGGTCGGCCGAGCACCGCTACCCCTATGTGATGCTCGCGACCGAACTCGAACCTACGAAGAAGTCGTTCGACTACTACCGTGAATGCGCGCTCGAATCCGGCTACGAAGCCGGGCCCCAGAACATCGGCTATCTCTTCAAAGTCCATGTCGACGAAACAGAAGAGCTGGCTGAGGCGGCGGCGCGGAAGTACGTGCAGGGTCCGAGCAACCCGTTCCTGGAAGGGAACCAGGGCGTCGTGCGGCCGTTCATCCAGAACCTCCCAGGGATGACCTCGCGCACCGCCGTGCTGCCCACGATCGAGAGCCTCGCCTTCGCCCGTTCCCGCGGCCGCGCGGGCCGGGCGCCCCAGGGCGGCGACCCCTTCGGCATCTACGAGGACCAGATCGAGCGCAAGACGATCATCACCGGGACGCCCACGACAGTGCTGCCGAAGGTGAAACACGTGCTCGAGACGCTGCGCCCGGGGACGATCTTCTTTTGGGACGGCGACGGCGCGATGTCGCACGACGACTCGATGCGGAGCCTTCGCCTGATGGGCGAAGAGGTGATCCCGGCGGTGCGGGAGATGGGCAAGTCGCTCGACCTGCCCGGGCCGTTCGAGGTCAGTTCGCACACGGGCAAGCCCCTGGAGGGGGCGTTTTAGGCCGTTGGCCACTGGCGATTGGGCGTTGGCCGTTGGCGCCCGCATGTGTGTAGGCCCGGGCGGGATCGCAAGCTGACGATCCCAGCGCTTGCTTCCGCGCGCGCTACGGATGGGGTTGCTGGACGGGCGGGGTTGCTGATGTCCGCTTGCTCACGCGCGCGGTTGCCGTTAGCGCGGGGCCGGAAGAGGTTGCGGTCGCAACTGTCTGTTCACGCAATCGCCGGCGGGCCGTGGCGGAATGGTGGTAGCGGTGACCTTCAGCGGGGGGCTGTGTGAGCCGAACTATCTGAAGACACATGCGACGCGCCGACAGTCTGCCCAGCCCCGCCACCGCCGCCGGAGCCCTCTCGGACCGGCGGATGTTCCCGCGCTACCCTGCGTGGCTGGATGCGCGCGTCCACGCGATGGACACCCCAACGAGCGCCCAGGCGACGGTTATCGACATCTCTGAAGGCGGCGCGCTCGTCCTCACGCAGCCGGGGTACACGGCGGGCGATACGCTGATCATCACACTCGTGCTCTCACAACACCAGTTCATGCTGGAAGGCCTTGTGCTGGCGGCGGAGCCTAGCTGGATGGGAGACATGGTACATGTCCGCTTTCGGCCATGGCCGCCGCGGGAACGGCTCCTCTTGCTGAAGCTGATCGACGAGCTGCACGCCGGCTTCGAACAGCATCAGGTGGCGATCTGGGCGCACAGCGGTCGTCACCGTGAAGCGCATCCCATCGCGGTCCGGGATATGACCGTCAGCGAGCCGACGACGCGGACGCCGGTGCGAATGCTCGCTCGCCGGCGAACGAAGCGGTAGCGGCGACGTCAGCCACAACACTCGATCGGCGCTATGAAGCAGCGGCGGCCGTCTCAGCAGAGGGCGTGGAGGGCCGCGCGAATGGCGGCGCCCGCCTCGATGTTCTCTTCTGGCGAACCCTGGACAGGGATGAGGTTGATATGGCGCGCGCCTGCCTCGACGAAGGGCACGATGAACGCCGCGATCTCTTCGGCTGTTCCGTGGGGGGTGTAGCGTTCGAACCGTTCGAAGGGCAGCCGGTACGTGCTCTCCATGCCGCGCGAGACGAGCGCCCGCGCGGCCGTGCGGTCCGGCGCGAGGGCCACCCAGAACTGCATGCCCAGCTCAACCTCGCCGGCGCCACGGCCGGCCGCGACCGCTGCCTCGTCGATGATCGCGCGGCAGGCGCGGAAGCGTTCGAGCGACTGCCAGATGCCGGTGTAACCGTCGCCGAAGCGGCCCGCGCGGCGAAGGGCGGCGTCGCTCCTGCCACCGACGTGGATTGGGACATGCCCCAACGGCTTCGGGTACAACGTCACGTCTTCGAGCTGGAAGTGGCGGCCCCTGAACGTGACGTGATCCTCGGTCCAGACGCGCCGGAGGATCTCCAGCGCTTCGTTGCAGCGGGCGCCACGCGTACGCGGGTCGATGCCGCAGCTGGTGAACTCGTGCGGGTCTTCGCCACCGACGCCGACGCCGAGAACGAACCGGCCGAGGCTCAACTGTGAGAGCGCGGCAACCTGAAGCGCCACGGGGATGGGGTGGCGTAGCGGCAGCAGGTAGACCGCCGTCTTCAGGGTGATCGTCTGGGTTACTGCGGCCACGGCGGTGAGCGTCTGGAGACCATCGAATCCGTAGCCATAGAAGGTGACGTGGTCGCCGGTGATCAGGCCGTCGAGGCCCAGAGATTCGGCACGGCGGGCGGAGTCCAGGACCATCTCGCCGGTCGTATTGGCGCGGACATCCCAGCCGCGGACCATGACGGAGACGTGAGGAGCATCCATGTCGCGGATTCTAGCGCCGTCAGCGCGATGGCGGCGCTAACGCCGCGGCGCCGACATCCCCGGACCGGAGATGAAGACGTGGCAAGCCGTGTCTTCACAGGTTCCGTTGAGGTCTTCGTGCTCCCGCCACTTCTGGTAGGCCGGTACGAAGGCGAACGCGAGCAGCACGACGAGCGGCGCCAGCCGAAGCAATAGATCATCTGTCGGGCCTCCACAGGGCCGGGTTGGCGGTAGTAGACCGTCCTCGCGATGACGGCGGGTGGAGATTCCGTGACCGCACGGTGGACAGGCGGTTGCTCGCCTCAGAGGCGGAGCTTCGCCGCCAGCGCCAGCTTCGCACCTGGCCACTCGGAATCGAGCATGGAGAAGATGGCGGTGTCGCGGACGATGCCGTCGCGGCCATCGCGCGAGGCGCGGATGACGGCGTCGAGCTTGCAGCCCAGGCGTTCGATGGCCGTGCGTGAACGGCTGTTACGCGAATCGGTGATGAGCTGGACGCGGTGCACGCGGAAGGTCTCGAACGCGTGGGTGAGCATGAGGTACTTCGCCTCGGTGTTGATCGCGGTGCGCTGAGCGGCGGGCGTGAGCCATGTCCAGCCGATTTCGAGCGCGTCCGGGTACTCTTCGCCGCGCTGGTTCGGGTTGCCAGGCGGCCACTTCCAGTATTCGATGTGGAGGAAGCGAGTCGAGCCGACGACTGCATCGGTTCTGCGGTCGACGGTGGCGAAGGGCTGGTCTTCGCCCGCGGCCTGGAGGCGAAGCGCCTCGGCGATGTAGTTCTCCGTCTCGGCGATGCCCTCCGGCGCCCAGGTGAAGCCGAAGCTGTCGCGGTTGCCGGACGCCGCTCCAGCGAGACCCGCCACGTGCGCCATCGTCAGCGGTTCGAGGCGCACGTGGCGTCCTTCGAGGAGGATTGGCGCTACAACGCTCTCGACCTTCACCGCAGCTTCGCCGACAGCGCCGCCTTCTCATCCGGCCACTCGCTGTCGAGCATGGAGTAGTAGGCCGTGTCCCGGATGCCGCCGTCATAGGCGGGCATCTGCGCGCGCACGACACCATCGAACTTCGTCCCGAGCCGGAGGATGGCGTTGCGAGAGCGTTCGTTGCGGGCGTCGGTCTTGAGGAAGACTTTGTGGACGCGCCACGGTTCGAAGGCGTGGCTGAGCATCAACAGCTTGGCCTCGGTGTTGATCGCCGAACGCTGGGCGGCGGGCGTGATCCAGGTGTGGCCGATCTCGACGGCGTCGGGGAATTCCACGCCCCGCTGGTTCGGGTTCCCCTCGGGCCAGCTCCAATACTGGATGTCCATGAAGCGGGTGCTGCCCACGACCACGCCAGAGACGCGGTCAACCGTCGCGAAGGGAAGGCTGACGCCCCGTTCGCGCTCCTCGATCGCGGTGCGGACGTAGCGCTCCGTGGACGCCTCGCCATCGGGGACCAGCGTGAACCCATAGCTGTCCCGCGGGCCTGAGGCTGCGGCGGCCAGCCCCGCGATGTGTTCGAGCGCCAGCGGCTCCAGCCTCACGGCGAAACCTTCGAGCGTGACCGGGACGACGGCGCTGGCGACTACCATTTGTCCCAGTGAGTGACCGTGCTGCCGGGGAGACGGTTGGCGACCTTGAAGTCTTCGCCGCTGAAGTAGGCGACGGGGAAGAGGACGGCCTGGCTGACGTTCGCGGGGATGCCGAGTAGCTCCGCGGTCTCCTTTTCGCGACCGAGGTGGATGGTCGTCCAGGCGGTGCCGAGCCCGCGCGTGCGCAGGGCGATCATCAGCGACCAGGCGGCGGGGAGGATCGAACCCCAGTACCCCGCCTGCGAGCCTGGGATGGCTTCGGCGCGCCCCCAGAGGCAGGGGATGATGAAAACGGGGCACTCGTGCATGTGCTCAGCCAGGTACATCGCGGAGTCGCGGACCTTCGGCTGCTGAGCGCTTCGCGGGTCCGCGGGATCGTACGAAGGCTGAGGCGAGTTGGCGTAGGGCTCGAAGAGCTTCTTGTAGATGTCCGCTATCGCCTTGCGCTTCGCCGCGTCAGTGATGACGACGAAGTGCCAGCCCTGACTATTCGAGCCGCTCGGCGCCTGGAGGGCGATGTCGATGCACTCCTCGATCACCTTGCGGTCGATGGGGCGGGAGAAATCGAGGCGCTTGCGCACGGAACGGGTGGTGGTGAGGGCGTGGTCAACGCTGGCGAGATCCAAGATGTGCCTCCGGTAAGCCTTGAGAATGGCGGACGCGAAGTCTACCATGCCCCGGCGCTGAGCCCGCGATCCGGGAGGAGGTGAGCCATGGCGACGACGATCGAGAGCAGCATCGTGCGGCTCAGGAAGCGCGCAGTGGATGCCGCCGGGCGGGTCCTCGCGCGGGCCTTCGTCGACGACCCGCTGTTCGTGTACGTCGCGCCCGACGAGGCCCAGCGACGCACGGCGCTGACCCCGATCATGACCACAGGTGTGAAGATCGGTATGGCCGCTGGTGGCGAGGTCTACCGGCCGTTCGCGGCGCTCGAGGGCGCTGCGATCTGGATGCCGCCCTGGCATCCCCACGTCGGCGAGGACGAGGTGCGCGAAGCGGGCGGCCACCAGATGGGCTCGTACGTCGACGAGCCCGGCATGGCCCGCTGGGGCCAGGCGATGCGAGGCTTCGACGAGCAGCGGGCGAAGGCGATGGGCGACTTCGAGCACTGGTACCTGATGGTGCTCGGCGTAGAACCGGCGCTCCAGGGGCGCGGAGTCGGGCCTCGTCTGATCGCGCCCGTGCTGGCGCGGGCGGACGAGGCCCGCCTGCCCTGCTATTTGGAGACGTGCAAGGAGCGGAACCTTGCCTTTTACGAGAAACAAGGATTCGAAGTCACAGGCGAATGCGCGACCGCGGACGATGGTTTGCGCTTCTGGGGAATGCGGCGCGAACCTCGCCGGACCGGAGGAGGATGAAGATATGTGCCGGAGCATCAAGCGGTTGCGCGAGCCAGGCGGCCCTGCCAGCGAGGAGGATGTGCGCGCGGCCGCCCGCCAGTTCGTGAAGAAGGTGAGCGGCTTCCAGCGCCCCTCGCCCGGCAACACGGCCGCGTTTGAGGCCGCGATCGACGATGTGGCGGAGGCGACGCGCCGCCTGCTGGAGGCGCTGCCGGCCCTCAAGGAGCGACCGGAGGCGACCTTCCCGATCGAACGCATGAGCGATTAGACTGGAAGCGTGACGCGCGACGACACCATGAACCTCTTGAGGGCGAACCTGCCCGCGATCCGGGCATTCGGGGTATCGCAGGTTGCGCTCTTCGGCTCGGTTGCCCGCGACGAGGCGGACGCCGACAGCGACGTTGATGTCCTTGTGGACTTTGGGTCGAGTCCGACGTTCCGGTCATACATGGGACTGTTGCGCTACCTCGAGGAACTCCTTGGCACCAAAGTAGACTTGGCCGACCGCAAGGCGCTTCGCGCCGAGATGCGCGCTGGCATCGAAGGAGAAGCGCTTTCAATTGCGTGAGGAAGAGCTGTGGCTCAACGACATCCACGAAAGCGCGACGAAGGTCATCCTGTGGTCCCGGGAATCGAGTCACGACGAGTTCTCGCGGCACGGCATCAGTTACTCGGCGATCATCCGCGAGTTCATCGTGATCGGGGAGGCGGTCAAACGACTCTCGCCCGGGTTGACGGAGGCCTATCCGGACGTCTTGTGGAGTGACCTTGCCCGGTTCCGCGACGTCCTGGTTCACCAGTACTTCGGCCTGGAGGACCAGATCGTCTGGGACGCGGCGACGACGATCGTCCCCGCACTGCTCGCAACGGTTGCCGCCATCATCGAATCGACCGGGGCGCCGGCGAGCGATTGACCCCAGAAGGCACGTCGAGCATGGCACGTTCGCCCGTCGGCACCGTGGCCGGCGGCTACCAGAGCGCGACTACTCTACGACCCGCCACTGGACGAGGGTGTATGGCTCGGGGACATCGGTGTGGTCTTCGAAGACGGCTTCGACCTCGGCGCCGATGACGATCTGCTGCTGCGCGTCGCCGAGGAGGTTCCCGACCATGCGCACATTCCCGGCTTCCGGGAGTTCCACGAGGACGACGATGTAGGGGAGCTTCGCCTGGAGCACGGGGTGCACCGGGTACCAGGGCCGCTCCCAGCTGAAGATCCGTCCGCGTGTCCCCACCTGGCGGTAGACGATGTCCCAGTTGTGGCAGTTGTTGCAAAGATAGTCCGGCCCCCACTGGTACGTGGAGCACTTGTCGCAGAACTGGACGACGAGTTCGTGGCGGCGGGTGGCCTCCCAGAACTCCTTGCCCAGGCCATCGTCGGCGGGCGCAGGCTGCGGCAGCCCGCTGGGAAGGTAGTGAGAATCACTGACAGCGGCTGGAGCGGCCGGGCTCGCCGTAGCCACACCCCCGGACGCCGGGTACGGATCACTCATCGCTGCACCTCTTTGCTTGCCAGGACGCGCCTCGGGACTCGGAACTCGCCACTCGGAACTGCCTCACGGCCTTGGCTCCCGCCCGAGGATGAGGCTGCTCACCGGCTGGACCATCGGCCCGGAGGTCACCATCGAGACGTTGACCTGTTCCTTCAGCTGGCAGGGCGCCGTTCCCCGCACCTGGCGGACCGCTTCCGTGATCAGTTCGAGGCCGTGCATGTAACACTCGGCAAGGTTGCCGCCGCTCGTGTTCAGCGGAAGCTTGCCGCCATCGAAGCGGAAGGTCTCCAGGTCGAAGAAGTCGTTCACTTCACCGGGCTTGCAGAAGCCGTGCTCGACGATGGACATCATCACGCCGCCCGTGAAATTCTCGTAGCTCTGGAGGACATCGACGTCCTTGGGTCCGACACCGGCCATCGCATAGAGGCGCGGGGCGAGTGTCTTGAAGTTGGACGTGCCGTAGTCTGGCGCGTTGTGGGCGCCCGCCGCCTGGCGGTAGTCCGAGCCCTGCGCGGCGCCAAGGATGTAGGCGGGCTTCTGCTTCATGTCGCGGGCGCGCTCGGCACTGGTGACGATCACGGCGGCGGCGCCGTCGTTCTCCTGACAGCAATCGAAGAGATGGAAGGGTTCAACGATCCAGCGGGAGTTGTCGTAATCCTCTTCGCTCAACGGGCGGCCGTGCATGACGGCGCGCGGGTTGTGCTGGGCGTGGTGATAGCTCGCAAGCGCCACAGCGCGCAGCGCCTCCTGCTGGACATGGTTGTCGTGCATGAATCGCGTGACGCGCATGGCGAACATCTGGGCAGGCGACATGAGGCCGTAGGGCGCGGTGAAGGCCATGCCGCCCGGCGCTTTGGGGATGCGGGCTCCCTGGCCGAAGCGGCCGAACTGGCCCTGAGCGAGGCCGCGGTAGGCGACTGCGATGTCGCAGTACCCGGCGGCCACGGCTGCGGCGGCGTTTGCCACTGCGCCTGAGCCGCCGCCGCCACCGCCGCCCCAGAACATGTTGCTGAAGCCGATGTGCTTCGTCCCCAGGGCGGTCGCGAGCCGCGGCGGGTCGTTGCGGTCGTTGCTGAAGCTGGCGAAGCCGTCGATGTCGCGGACATCGATGCCGGCGTCCTCCGCGGCGAGCATGATCGCCTGAAGGGTGAGCTTGAACTCCGGGTCGGGAGCGGCGCCGCGCTTGTAGTAACGCGTCTCGCCCATGCCGACGATGGCAGTCTTGCCGCGGATGGAATTCTCGGACATGCCAGTTTTGCCTCACGTAAGGTGTCAGCGCTACGTATACCAGTCCCCGGGAGAAGTGGCGAGTGATGGTGCGCCAGTGATGAGTGATGGGTCATGAGTGATGAGACCTCCGCCCCGCGGCCGCTTGGCACTCGGGCGCGGTCCTCATCACGCATCACTCATTACTTTACTGGGCGGCGGCCGGCGTGATCGCTGCGAGCTCTTTCTCTATCGAGCCCAGGAACTGGTTCATGATCATCTTCACGGCGGGGTCGATCATCGCGATGCCGAGCAGCGCGAGGGCGCCCGTGAGCTGGAGGTTGAGGTGGTAGTTGAGGAGCGACCCCGTGCCCTTCTCCGTAAGCACAAGGCGCACGTCCGCCTTCAGGGTCCCGGCGGAGCCGCTACCGGAAACGAGCACGCGATAGGAGTCGGGGCGCTTCAGATCCGTAATGACGACGTCGCCGCTGACCGTGACGTCGAAGGCGATGACGTTCACCTTGAGGGTGACGCGATAGTTTTCGGGCGAAACCTCGCGGAACTCCTGGCAGCCGGGAAGTGCCCGCTTCGTGACTTCGACATCGGTCATGGTGTCCCAGAGCAGTGCCCGTTCTGCCGTGAAGGTGTAGTCGCCGCGGACGTCCAACGCGCACTCCTTGCGGGCTGAGTCTACGCGGCGCGGGGGGTGGAGCAACGCCAGCGAGACGGGCACAATCGCTCGACCGGCATCGGCGGTAGCTGTCGATGCCGGCAACAAGTGCTGGAGGGGGCGCTCACGGACGTTCGCGGTACGGATCGAGCGTCCTCGCGCACGAGTAACAAGCGCTCCCAGCGTTCTCGCCAGCCGGCAGGCGCTGGAGCGGATGACCAACGACCCCCGGAATGCGGGGGTCGTCAGCCGAAGCGGTGGGTGCCGAAGAGGCGCGTAACGCCCCATCAAGCCACTAAGCTGGTCGCCAGGGCCTCGAAAGACTCCAGCAGGCCGGGGTCGAACCGCGTGCCCGCAAGGCCACGGAGGATCTCCATGGCGTCGTCGTCGGCCATCGCGCGCCGGTAGGGGCGATTACTCGTGAGCGCCTCGAAGGCCTCGCAGATGCCGATGATCTGGGCCTCCACGGGCACCTCGTCGCCCTTGAGCATGCCGGGGTAGCCCTTGCCATCGACGCGTTCGTGGTGACAGCTGACCCACCAGGCGGCGGCGCCGAAGCCCGGGATTTCACCGACGATGTCGCGCGCCAGGGCGGGATGTTTCTGCACCGTCATCATTTCGTCGATCGTGAGGATGTCGGGCTTGCTCAGGATGTGGGCGGGGATGCCGAGCGTGCCAATGTCCTGGAGGAGGGCGGCGACACGTACGAGGTCGGCGCGTCGCTCGGGGATGTTCCAGCGCAAGGCGAGGCGGCGAGCGCGGTCGGCGACGCGGCGGCTGCGGCCGATTTCGCGGCTGTTGCGCCCATCGACGACATCGCCGATGACGCCGAGGAACTCGAAGAGTTCGTCCGCCGCCAGCGGTTCAGACTGGTCGTGCAGCATCAGCGTTGTGCTGAGGTCGTTGTCGTAGAACCCGAGCCAGAAGTCATCGCGGGCGGCGAGTGCGGCGAGGTGACGGGCGATCTCCGGGTCCAGTTCCGCGCCGGCCATTTCGTTGACGAGCTTCGGGCCGCGGCGGCGGACGACGAGCGGCGAGGTCTCCGCGTCGATCATCGATTCGAAGCGGTCCGCGGCGGCGACGATGCGGGTGGTGATGGGGCTCTTCGCGCCGCCGCCGGCGCCCGGCCCGGAACCGTCCCAGCAGTCATGGTGGCCGTTCACCGCGTGCGCGACGTTCTCGCTGAAGCCAAGGCGGGTGGCGATGCGGCCACCGAGGTCGCAGTGCATGGTGAGCGCTTCGACGACATCGGCCCAGCCACCCTCAGGCCGCGAGCCGAAGATCTCATCGAACTTTTCGCTGAAGAAGCGAGAGCTGTTGCGCGTGGGCGACTTGCCGCCGGCCCCCAGTGCGGCCATGCCGGCGTCGTGGAGGAGGGCGGCGAAGAAGACCTCGCGGCTGGCCTCCGGGTCCAGCCCAACGTCCTGGGCGAGAGCGGCGCTGATGAAGGTCACACGCTGGGCGTGGCCCTGGCGCCGGCCTTCGGCCAGGTCGAAGGCGTAGGTGAGCGGCGCGAGCAAGCTCGCCCGCGTGAGTTTTGGAAGGCTGCCAAACGATGCATCGTCGTAAAGCGACGCGTCGAGGAAGTCCGCCCTCGCGGTCTGGATCGCAGGCCGTGATGCCATGTTGTGAGAGCGCTCCTGTCCCGGTGCTCCGGTACAGGCAATATCGGCCCGGCCGGTGGTGGCCACAGGGGCGCGAACGTGAATCGACGGTGAGAATCGGTAAGAGTCGTAAGGGACATGGGCAGGTTCCGGGCAAGAACAGGTTCAGGGCAAGAAGAGGGGACACGCCGCCATCAAAGCCATCGGGTGCGGTTCACGGTTTTGCATGAGTGGTGCAGGTCCCTCTTCGGTCGGCGGGCTTCGAAGCTGCACCGTCCGAACCGCGCGCGTCAGCAAGCGGGTTGTAGCGACTATGCCCTGCGACGGGACCGACCGCCTTCCGGCCGCCGTGTGACGCAACCCGCTCCGTGACCGTCAGCCAAAGGTCCAAGATGGCACCATTCAGTCGAGGAGACTCGAACTCCGATCCTGGCCCGTCTCCGCCATTCTACA
>JAYUAG010000189.1:0-2098 GCA_043741475.1 Thermoflexaceae bacterium
CGGCTCTTGGCGGTCAGGGACGTTGTCCTCGGCCACACCATTGCCAGCCACCGGCTTGAGGGCGAGCGGCTCAGCAAGGCCAAAGCGCTCGCGGTCTTCCGGCAAGGACAAGGACGAAGAGGATCTCCTGGGTGGCGTACGCGACGGAGGACAGCGCGTCGCGGATCAGGGTTCAGGGCCAAAAGCCTAACGTAAATCGCAGGTACTCCCTTTCCGTCCCGTTCGTGGAGATGTACCGCCGGGCGCTGGGGCGGTTTAGTGCCGGCCACTCAAGTCGACAGCGCCGGTCAGGTAACCTCCCTCCGCGCGATCGGTCATTGGTCCTCCGGCCCGGGCAAGGCTGTCTCCAGAGCGAGCGGGCGTCGGGCGCGTCGCCTGAGTAGCCACCATCCGCCTGCCAGGAGCAGCACCGCGCCGCCCGTCCAGGCGAGGAGATGCGACGAGCCGCCGGGACAACCATTCGCTCCGCAGGAGAGCCGCTGGATGGGCAGCGAAGCGTCCTCGGCAGGATAGACGCGGAAGAGACCCCACAACCCCGCTTCTCGGAACGGCTGCCGGTGGTCGCCGTAGAGGTAGTCGCCGGGCAGCCGTTCGGGGCCGCCGGCACCGTCTTTGAGCCAGATCGTGACCACTTCGAGGCCACCGGCCTGGACGGAACTGACCACGGTCGACCCTTCAACTCCCGGCATCAGACGCCACTCGTGCCCTTCGACGCTAAAGACGTGGCCCTGTTCATTCGAAGGGAAGAGGACATGAATGCGGACCGGGTCGCCGGCGACGGCCTGGAGGAGCGGCGTCGCGGGATCGCTGCCCTTCGTCCCGCCGAAGACTGAAGCGCTGTCGCCCACTGTTTGCAGTCTCGCGCCGAGCGGTTCGCTGCCGTAGTTCAATCCGTTGACGCCATCGACGGCCACCGTATACGGCATGCGGTGGTTGCCGAATGCCTCATCGCTGTCCTGGAAGAAGAGGGCGAAGTCGCGAAAGCCCGGAGCGCCGGGAGGGAAGACGTCTGCCTGCCAGGCCGAGGCGCCGTTGATTTCCGCGCCTGTCCTGACGTCGCGATAGATTGTCCCCGGCGCGCCGACGACCACCGCCCCGTAGAGCCCGAGCGCAGGCCCGCCGATCGAGTCGGCGCCATCGCGCAGCATCGCCACGGTCTCGCCAATTTCTGGGCTGGCGAAGAAGCGGTAGCTCCGCCGTTCGCCCGGAGAGACCGACTGCGCCGGGTTGTTGCCGACGGCGATGCCCCCTGACTGCAGCGGATCATAGGCGAGCATGTCTGCGTGGACCGAAACCTCGCCACCCGGAAGTAGGTTTGTCAGGTCGAGGGTTATGCAGTCGCCCACGTTGGCGCGGAGGACCAACGGTGACGGCGGCTGCTTCCCATCGCGGACCGCGGCTGCCTCAGCCGCCAGGACGAACACCCGGCCATTTCCGTCGGGGAGCATCGGCAAGCGTGCCTCGACGGCCGCGATGCGGAAGTCGCGCGCGGGTGCTCCAGGCGGACAGACCGGCCCTGGCGGAGGAAGCGGTGCACGGCCGGGCAGCGGCAGCGGGCCGGCCGTGCTCTCAGGACCCAGCACGCGAAGCAGCCCCCAACTGCCTTCGCGCAGCTTGAAAATTCGGCCGTTTTGATAAAGATAGTCCCCCGGCATCCGCTGAGCGCCTCCCGCCGCCGGGATGGCCACGTCGTAGCGCTCGGAGATGCCGAGATGGACGGTGTCGATCGGTGGCGACCGGCTGGAGAAGGATTCCGCGCGGAACCAGTGGCCATCGACGTGCAGAGTGTGCACCTCATTCGTGCCGCCCACCAGCGCGCGCAAGAGTATTGGATCCCCAACGTAGGCCCGCACAATCGGAGTTTCAGGATCGCCTCCGCGTTGATTGCTGAAGGGACTGGATGGTGGTCCCGCACGGTCCTGCAGAGGCGCGACCCGGAGGTTGAAGGAGCCACCGGTGGAGCGCTCGAGGTGAGTCAGCGGGTTCCCATCCTGGATAAACAACACCAGTTCGCGGAAGCTGCCCACGATGTCGTGTGACACCTGCCTGTCGGTATGGATGTCGGCGATCGGGCCGCTTCTCAGAGGCGCGCCGGTAT
>JAYUAG010000190.1:0-11801 GCA_043741475.1 Thermoflexaceae bacterium
ACGAAGAAGGGTGGAAGCGCGACCGCTTCTGCGACCGCTACCGGCTCGGCCTCGGCAACCGCCGCGACGGCGACCGCGACACCGGAGCCAGGCGCGACCGAAGCGCCAACGGCGACCCCTACCGCGACGCGACCGCCTGTGACCGCACCCCCGGGCCAGGCAACGTTCACGCCAACGGCAACGGCGACGGCAACACGCACGCCAACCGTCACTCCTGTCCCGCCGACGCCCACGAACACCCCAACGCCGACCCCCGTGCCGCCGACGAACACGCCCACCCCCGCGGGGCCGACGGCGCCACACATCACCGCGCTCAGCGCGGTCTTGACCGGCACGCGGGTCGGCGAGGTGCGCGTCTCCTTCACCGACGTGAACGGCGATGCAAACGCGTACCAGGTGCTAATCACCGCCGGGAACTGTCTTTCGTGGAACGGCGGCCCCTGCTCCTCCCAGTCGCCAAACTTCACCCTGAGCGTGGGTGCGGCGCAACAGAAGGCGGGCGCCAGTTTCGTGGCGGTAACGATCAGCTGCAACGCGGCGCAAACCTTCCCCCTGCGGCTGATCCTGCGTGACGCCTCGGGGAAGAGTTCATTCGCGGACGTGGACTTCGACTGCCAGTAGTCCCCTGGCTGCGTGGCTCTAAGGGCCGTGCGCATCCTCGTGCGGCGGGTGGTAGTGGTGCACGTGGTGGGCGCCGCGGCGGCGCTGTAGCCATCCCGTCACCAGCCCGTGGTTCGGCGCGACGAGCAGCGCGACGAGGAACGATGCCGTGGCCGTCAGCACGATCGTACCGCCGGTAGCTGTGTCCGACTGGTAGGAGGCGAACAGGCCGACCAAGCCGCTGGCAACGGCGATCACCGCGCTCAGGACGACCATTCGGCTGAGTCGGTCCGTCAGCAGTCTCGCCGTCGCTGGCGGCGTGACGATGAGGGCGAGGACGAGGACGTTCCCCACCGCCTGCAGGCTGACGACGATCGTGGCCGTGATCAGGAGTAGCAATAGCAGGTCGAGCGCGAACACCGGGTAGCCCAGCGAGCGCGCCAGCACGCCGTCGAAGGCGACGAGCGTGAGCTCTTTGAACAGTAGCGCGGTCACCCCAAGGACCACTCCGCCCACGGCGAGCGTAACCCAGACATCGCCCGTGGAGACACCAAGCACGTTCCCGAAGAGGAGCGAGCCAAGGTCCTTCTTGAACCCCGCCTGGCGGCTGATGAGGACCACGCCCAGGGCGAAGAACGCGGCGAAAAGCACGCCGATGGCCGAGTCTTCGCTCACTCGGCGGCTGCGGGAGAGCAGACCAACGCCGAGCGCCGTGAAGGAACCGAAGACGAACGCGCCGATCAGGATGCTTCGTTCCGCCAGGTAGGAAAGGACGACCCCGGGGAAGACCGCGTGGGCGAGCGCATCGCCGATGAAGGCGAGGCCGCGCAGGACGACGAAACAGCCGATCACGCCGCAAACAACACCGAGGATCATCACTTCGAACGCGGCCCGCTGCATGAAGCCGTACTCCCAGGGCTCCGTGAAGTACTCGATCATCGCGATATCACCGCTACCTGGCCGCCGAACGTCTTCCGCAGTACCTCCTCGGTATAGGTCGTCGCGGTTGGGCCGAAGGCCACCAGGCGTCCATCGAGCGCGCAGATGTGAGAGCAGGTGTAGGTCACCTCTTCAAGGTCGTGCGTCGCGATGAGGACGATCACTCCGGCCGACGCGAACTCGCGGATGGCGGCGTGGAAGACCGCACGGTTTTCGATGTCGATGCCGGTGAACGGTTCATCGAGGAGCACGATCGCTGGCTCCTGCACGATCGCCCGGGCCAGGAAGACACGCTGTTGCTGGCCGCCGGAGAACTGGCTGATGTGGCGGCCGCCCAGCCCGCCGAGGCCCATGCGGTCCAGCGCGAGTTCGGCCAGGCGCCGGTCTTCTGCGCGCGGCGGCCGGCACCAGCCGGTCACGCGCGCGCGCCCCATGAGTACGACATCCTTCGCCGTGACCGGGAACTGCCAGTTCACCTCTTCGCGCTGCGGCACGAACGCGAGCCGCCCGGCTGCGAGGCGCAACGGGCGACCGGCGAACGAGATGTGGCCCGCGGTGCGGGGCAGGACGCCGGCGATCGCCTTGAGGAGGGTGCTCTTGCCGCTTCCGTTTGGCCCGATTACACCGACCACCGCCCCCCGGGGCGCTTCGAAGGAAACATCCTGGAGCGTGAACGCCGACCCGTAGCCGGCGCTTACGCGCTCGAGCACGAGCGCCCCGGCGTCCAACGGCGCGGGCACAGTGAACAGTGCGTCCTCAGTCATCTCTCACCAGTCATCTCTACCTCAACGCCCCGGCGATGCTCCGCGCGTTCGCCAGCAGCATGCCATCGACAGTCTCCGCGCCCGAACCCGGCGGCCCCAACGAATCTCCATACAGGTTGTCGACCACCTTGACGCCGGTGTCCGCCGCGATCCGTCGTGCGACCTTTGGGTCGACCGTGCTCTCCGCGAAAATGGCCTTCACGCCCTCGCGCCGTATCGTCTCCACGAGCGCGGCGAGGTCACGCGCCGACGGTTCCGCCTGCGTGGTGAGATTGGGGATCACCGCGCCCACGAACGTCAGCTGGTAACGGTCGAAAAAGTACCCGAGAGCATCGTGGTTGGTCACGATCTTCCGATTCGCGGCCGGGATGGTGTCGATCAGCGCCCGTACTTCGCGGTCGCTCTCCTCCAGTTTCGCGACGTAAGCGTCGGCGTTTCGCCGGTACAACTCAGCGTTGGCTGCGTCGGCGCCGGCAAGCGTCGCAGCTATCACCCCAACCATCAGTCGATCGTTCCCGGCGTCGTGCCACACATGTGGGTCGGGTTCTGCGCTCGGTTGGCCGCCGGCCGTGCGGCCGTAGCGGAGCGTGAGACCGTCGCTGAGGGTAACGACCTTCCCGCGGCCGTCGAGAACCTTGTCAAGAAACGCGTCGATGCCAAGGCCAATGCGGAAGACGACCGCGGCTTGCGCCACTGCCCGGCGGTCCGAGGCGCTCACCTCATAGTCGTGTGGGTCGACGCCGCTCGGCGCGAGTGTCGTGAGACGGATAAGGTCGCCTCCCACTGCGAGAACGAGCGCCGCCGCCGGGGCAATCGTCGCTACCACCCGCAGGCCGGTTCCATCGCCTGCGTCGTCGCCGCCGCAGCCTGGCAGCGAGGCCAGCGCGGCGGACAGCAACAGTACGGCGACGAGGCGGGAGCACGCTGTCAATGGGTCGTCCTTAATGATACTTAGTCTCAGTTATGCTAGTCAGGCCGCTCTGTAACGACAAGCTACGAGCCGCCACCTTGGATTGAGGGCCTGACCTCACCATCGGGGTGAGGTACCATCGCCTCAGGCAGCCCCTGGGAGGAATGACCGTGGAACCCACGTTACCGAGCGGTGTACCGCGGACAGTAGGCCACTACCGCCTCGTGAAGACGCTGGGCCAGGGCAGCATGGGCATGGTCTTCGAAGGCGTCGACCGTCGTGACGAGTCCCGCGTGGCGGTGAAATTCCTCTACCCTCAGCTCGCGGCCGACCCGTCGTTCCGCGACCGCTTCGAACGCGAGGCCCATGTCGCCGCCCTCCTCAGGTCGCCGTACACCGTCCACATCATCGATTTCGGTGTAGAGAACGACTGGTACTTCCTCGTGATGGAGTTCGTAGAGGGGACATCCGTGGCCGATGGCCTGCGCGCTGGCCCGCTCCCTCCCCAGGAAGCGATCCGCATCGCGACCGATGTGGCGCGCGCGCTGGACGAGGCTGTCGCCCGCGGCGTGGTCCACCGGGACATCAAGCCTGAGAACATCCTCCTTTCGTCCAGTGGTCGCGTGAAGGTCGCGGACTTCGGCATCGCCCGCCAGGTCTCCGATGTGGGGATGACGCAGGCGGGCGGCTTCGTCGGCTCCGCGCACTACGCCGCGCCCGAGCAGGCGGACGGCAAGGCTGACCACCGCTCCGACATTTACTGCCTGGGCGCGACGCTCTACACGATGCTGGCGGGGCGGCCGCCGTTCGCGGGGAACTCGATCCTGGAGGTGATGCGGCGTCACCAGGAGGACCCCCTGCCGATGGGGCCGATCCTCCATCTTCCCGACCCGCTCGTGAACGTCGTGCGGCGGGCGATGGAAAAACACCCGGCGGACCGCTACCAGACGGCGACGGAGATGCTTGGCGCCCTGGAGCGGGCGGCCCAGGCACTGACCGCCTGGGCGAGCCGCGGGTCGCAGCCCCCTCGGCCGCAACCCCAGGCCACCGTTGGCGCATCCCAGGCGGCCGCACCCACGCCTCCCTCCGCGCCGGCCACGCCCAGCCAGCTGGGCACGGGCGCGCCGGAGACCCGCGTTTTGGCGGGCGCGTCCTACCCGTCGCCGCCACCATATATTCCGACACTTGTTGGCAGCCCATCCTCTGGCGCCCCGGCGGGCAGCCGTGCGGGCGCGGGCGGCCCGTTGCCGCCAATCCAGATGTCCCTTGCCCGGCAGGGGCCGGCGGGGTCGCACACCGGCTGGACGACCTTCAACCTCGCCCTCGCTGGCGCTGGCGACTCGCCGCGGACCGTGCGCGTCGCGGGCCACGACCCCTCCGGCGCCTGTGCCGTCGACCTGCCTCAGCTTGTCACCATCCCGCCGGGCGGCCAGGCGAGCGTGCGTGTCCGCGTCAAGCCGTTGCGGCGGCGGTGGTTCGGCGCTCCCGTAGCACGCCAGTTCGCCGTGCTCGCCAGCGGCGATGGCGGGCCCGGGGAGCCTCCAGTCTCCGCCCTCGGCCAGTTCGACGATCTGCCCCGCGGATGGCCCGTCGTCGCCCCGCTGGCCGGCCTCGTGGCTGCCGTGGTGGCGGTGCCGGTGGCCCTCCTGGCGGCGGGCGCGTTCGGGGGCGGCGGTGAGACGCCAACGGACTCGGACCCGACCGCCACGCGCACCCGTTCGGCGACGCCCGCCCCGACCGAGACGGCGAAGGGCGGCGCGACTGCAACTGCCGCAGGCGCCACCTCCACGGCTGCCGGGGCGACGGCAACGCGCACAACAACGGGCCCGACCGCAGTACCAGCAACCGCCACAAAGGCCCCGCCGACAGCGACGCCGGCGGTCACCAACTTCATCAATCCCGGCGCCTGGACCTACGCGTTCACGGTGGTGCGGAACAACTGCGCCTTCGGCCTCGACGAGGGGGAAGTGTACCAGGCCGAGTACGCACTGACGGAAGTTGGGAACGGCGATGGGAAGATCGCGCCTGGCGAACGGGTGAACATCGTAGACGGCTCAGGCTTCAACGCGGGGAACTTCACGTTCTCCTACCCCGTGTTCGATTTTTTCTACCCGGTTGTGGGGAATAATGGCGCCGTCCGTGGCAACTTGCTGCTCAGGAACACGTATAGTGCGCCGAATAGCGGCACGGCGACGCTCCTGGAGACCTACAACCTCTCCAATGGCAGCCAGTGCTCTATCTTTGCCAGCGAATGACGGGGTGACCCCTGGGAGGTGGGCCTGAATGCCATCGAACCTGATCCTGACGTGGGCCGACGAAGGTGGACCACGCATGCAGGAACTCGTTGACGGGATCGTTACCATCGGCCGCCTCGCTACGAGTGAGATCGTGCTCGATGCGAACCTGGTTTCCCGATCACACGCGCGCATCACCGCCCAGGATGGGCGAGCGGTCATTGAAGACCTTGGCAGCCGCAACGGCACACTCGTCAATGATGAGCGGATCTCGACGGTGGAGCTGCGGCCTGGAGACGAGATTGCAATCGGGGGAGTGTCCCTTCTCGTAGGGGGCGTCCGAGAGACAGCACCCTCCATGGCCGCCTCAATGGTCGGCCTCGAAGCGACCGTGGCGCCCGCGATGCTGGAACAGGCGGCGCCCGAGGTGGGCTTTGGCACCATTCTCGTGAAATCGATGCCGCCGCCGCCGTCCGCTTCGGGCGGTGGGATCCCCGACGAACTTATGCAGCGGCCGCTCGTGTCCGAAGCAGCCCTGATCGCAGCGGGCGTGCCCGTGTTGACCGTTGAGGTCGCGGCCCTTGGAGGCGGCGTTGGTAGTTTCGTCCTCGTGGACATGCTTCGTTGCGCGGGAATGCCGACGACGGCGATCACCGTCGTCGGCAACGAGACCTACCCCTTCGGGCGCTATGAGCGCCTCTGCGAGAACTCTCAGATCCCCCGCCATGAGCGCCTCCGTTCTAACAGCGATTCCTGCCCCGACAACATGTGGGGTTTCCCCGGTTACGCGACGCGCGAGGTCGTCCGCTCCCTCGTACACGGCAACCTTGCCCTGGCCGGCAGTATCTCTTGGAAGATATTTGGCGAGCCCGCTATCTCCCAGACCTATACACCGCGTCTTGGCGACGTGATTGCGTCCACCGCGCGGGAAGCGCAACGCATCGGCTACTCACAGATGCTCCAGGTGGGGCGCGTGCGCGCGATCCGCAAGAGTGACAGCGGCCGGCTGCTTGCAATCGTCTCACAAGGACTCGGTGAGCAACGCCGCCAGCTCGTGGTCAGTGCGCGCGTGCTTCATCTTTCCATCGGCTACCCCTCCATCCAGATGCTTGACGACCTGGCGGAGTACCGCGAAAAGCACGGCGACTTCCGCCACGTTGTGAACGCCTATGAAGAGCACAGCCACATCTACGAGGCGCTGCGCGAGCGCGGCGGCGTTGTGGTCTTACGCGGGCGGGGAATCGTGGCTTCGCGCATCATCCAGCGGTTGTGGGAAGAGCGGGCGAAGAACAAGAACATCAAGGTCGTCCATCTTCACCGGTCGCGACTGGCCGATGGACACCACTTTGGCCCGACGCGACGCAAGGTCGAGGAGCAGTTCGAGTTCCAGCCGTTCAACTGGCCCAAAGCTTGCTGGGGCGGAGAAATGCTCACGAAGCTCGAAAAGGCCACGCCTGAGGGACGGAAAGCGCTCCTTGACGCCTGGGGCGGCACTTCGACCGCCGCGCGGAGCGACTGGCGTGAGATGGTGCGAGAGGGCGTCCATGACGGCTGGTTCCGCCTTGAATACGGCACCGTCCGCAAGGTTGAGCCGACCGCCGATGGCCGCGTCGCGACGACCATCAACAGCACCCTCGCCGGCGGTGGGGAGCTCGACCTTGTCGCCGACTGGGTGATCGACTGCACCGGCCTCGTGGCCGCGCCGCGCCGGAGCCCGCTTCTCGCGGATCTTCTTGATAACTACACCGTACCTCTCAACCCGCTCGGCCGCCTGAGTGTGAGCAGTAGCTTCGAAGTCGAAAGCATGCGCAACGGAGACTCCCGATTTTACGCGGCGGGCGCCATGACCCTCGGTGGGCCGATGGCCGCCGTCGACAGCTTCCTCGGGTTGCAATTCGCGGCGCTCCGGGCGGTGGACGGCATGGCCGACATGAAGCTCAATGGGTTCCATCGGCTCAACGGCTTGAGATCCTTCGCCGCGTGGACGCGCTGGGTACGAAAGGCCGCGCCATGATCCCTACCCTGATGGGCCGCTGGCAGACGCGACTGGCGATGCTCGGGACCTGGGGCGCGCTCGTCACCTTGCTCTTCGCCCTGTCCTACAATGGCTTCAACAACGACTTCTTCTGGGTGCTGGGCTATGTGGCGGCGTTCGGCCTCGTTTGGGACGTCATCTGGATACTGGTCCAGCGCCTGCGCTGGGACCGCGACTGGCCGGCCGCCTTCCAATGGGCGACTGCCGCCATCGAAGGGCTCCTCGTCTACCTGCTGATCGACAACTTCGGGCTGCCAGGGGTTAAGGAGGGAGTCACTCCACGCGACATCTTCGCGGCGCACTATGGCACGGTGTTCATCGTCACCTACCTCTGGGTGCAGGGGCCGATGCGCGCGCTTTACCCCCGATGGCGGTTCACGGGCGGGCGCGTAATCTGAACCGGTCGGCGCCGGCCACTACCGCGCCTCGCGCACGCCGACGTGGTTGACGTAAATGCCAGGCGCGCTGCCCTCGATAACCGTGGCGCCTACGGCTTCCTCGTAGAACGATTCACGGCCGTCCACGCCCCCGATGATGGCGTAGGCGAAACCGGAAGCGGCCATCGCGCGCAGGCACCGCCAGAGCAACACGCGCCCGATGCCCTTGCCCCGAAGCGAGCGCTCGACCCCCGTTGGCCCGAAGAAGTTCGGCCGCGCAACGTCGTAGCAGGCGAACCCGAACACCCGTTCCTCGTGCACGGCGATGAAGACGCGCGGCGGCAGGAACGCGAACGTGGCCGTCGCCTCGTCGACCCAGTGGGGCCAGTGGGCGCCAACGAAGTCGAGTACCACCGAACGTTCGTATGACTCGGCGCGGCGGCACTGGAAGCCTTCACCTTCAAGCGCGACCCGCCGTTCGGAGTGGTCGGGCATGGCGTAGAGACGGACGAGCATGTCTGGCATGGCTAGCGCTCCGGTTGTCCGCGCTCGCGCAAGAGGACGATATCGAGGATCACCAGCAAGGCCGCGCCGAGCACGGAAAACACGGCGAACAACAGCCCGCGTCGAGCAAGCGTGAAAATCGCGCCGGCGAACGCTCCTGGCAGCCGGGAAATCGAGCGCATGGACGCATCATAAGGGGTGAGCTGACCGGGCGCGCCGCCTCTGGGGGGCTCCGCCCTAGTGGCTCACCCAATCATGTTCCGCTGTGTGCAGGTGGTGGATGTCATTCAGCGATTGAAGTGCGCGCACACCGTTCGCCGCGGCATAGACCACATTCACGGCCGTGTGCGCAGGGCGAAAGAACATGTCGTACGGCGACCCGATGATGTGACCGGCGTAGGCGTTAATCACGCCGCCATGACAGGCCACCACTATCCGTTTGCCTTCGTTCGCCGCAAGGATGGACTCGATCGCGTTCACCGTGCGTTTGTGAAACTCAAAGCTGGACTCGGAGTAGGGATAGACGTCCCACTTCTTCTCGCGGAACATGCGCTCGCGGATGCCGAGCAGCAGCGGCTGGCCGAGATAGTCGACGGCCGAACGGTCCGCGGGGATGTCGCGGAAGACCTCTACTTCCCGCAGGTCATCCAACACGATCGGCTCGAGTCGATGGTGCTTTGCCACCTGCACGCCCGTCTCGAAGGCTCTCTTTAGCGGGCTGGCATAGACCACATCCACCCGCTCGGTGGAGAACCGCAGCCCGACGAGGCGCGCCTGTTCGTTGCCGCGGTCGCTCAGTGGCGGGTCGAAGGTCTCTCCGACCGGCCCGAGGCGAGGGTCGGCGATGTGCTGCTCTCCGTGACGCACAAGGACGAGCTCGGTCACATCCTCGACGTTCGTGAGGAAGGCGCGGTCGAAGACCATCGGCGGCCTCGCGGGGCCGTGGCCGGATTGCGGACTCTGGGACATCGTGGGGCTCCAGCTAGAGTGGTTGTCGGTCGCCCGACTATGGGACGGCCGCTGGCTAGGCGGTAGCTCCGGAGCCAGCAAACCTGGTAGCCGTGGCCCAACGAAACCAGCCCTCAGTAGCGCGCGCGTGAGCAAGCGCTGGGATCGTCTCTTCCGGCAGTGCCCAGGAGCGTCGCCTCGGCTCAGACCCTCAACGTGTCCTTGAACGCCACGCCGTCCCTCATGATCAGCCGGAAGCTCCCCTTGTGTTCGAGGATGCGGATGTCCTCCAGGGGATTCCCGGCGACGGCGAGCAAGTCGGCGCGCTTGCCGGGCTCGATCGTGCCCGTGATCTGGTCCAGGCAGGCGCACTCGGCCGCCGTCTTCGTGGTGGCGACGATCACCTGCATCGGCGTCATACCGCCGTCGACCATGAGCTGGAGTTCGCCCGCGTTCGTGCCGTGGACGCCCACGCCCGTGTCCGTACCCATGGCGATGCGCACGCCCCGCTCAACGGCGTAGCGGAAGCTCGCCTGGTGCGCGCCGATCACCTCCTTCGACTTGCGCACGCCGTAGCTGGGCATCGAGCCCGGACTCTCCTCCGCCAGCCGCAAGACCGAGACGGGTGCGATCAGCGTGGCGACGAGGAACGTCCCGCGCTGCAGCATCTCGTCGATCACCTGGTCGTCCAGGTAGATGCCGTGCTCGATCGACTCCACGCCCGCCATAACTGCGTTGAGGATGCCCTGCGTCGCCTGGGCGTGAGACATCACTGTGCGGTGGGCGGCGTGCGCTTCGTAGACGATGGCGGCGATCTCCTCCGGCGTGAGGCCCGTCGCGCCCGGCTCGTCGTTCGGCGAAAGCACACCGCCGCTGGTCATGATCTTGATCTGGTCAGCGCCCGCGCGGAGCACCTCGCGCGTCGCCTTGCGCGCGACCTCAGGCCCGTCGACGAGGTTGAAGGGCACCTCGGGGCTCGTCCCGCGGATGTTGGCGCCGTTCGCCATGGTGGAGTCGCCGTGGCCGCCGGTCTGGCTCAGGGCCGTAATAGCGACCCGCAGCCGGGGCCCGGGGAAGAGCCCCTGGTCGATCGCCAACTTCACGCCCCGGGGCGTCCCGCCGGCATCACGCAGGCTGGTGAAGCCGTGTTCGAGCGAGGTGCGGGCGTTCGTCAGCGCCTCCGCCACGCCGAGGCTGAAGGGCGTCGCGAGCCGCTGCTCCATCGTCTTCGGTGGGCGGTTCATGAGATGGACGTGGCAGTCGATCATCCCCGGCATCACCGTGAACGCCGAAGCGTCGAGCACCTCCGCGCCGCGCGGGATCGTCCCATCGCTCGCTATGGCGGTGATCGCGCCGTCCTCCACCACGACTACGACGCCGCGCACCGGGTCGCGGCCACTCCCATCGATCAGTTCGCCACAAACGATCGCCGTTGGCATGTTGCGCCCCTCCTCCAGATCCGCCGATTCTGGCGGCGCGCATCGATGGCGGCAATGGCCCGCCCCGGCGCAATGTATTTCACTTTACGCTAACAATTTGCTAGACTCACTGGCAGTTGACGTGAACGTCAACGTTTAGGAGGGCGCATGCGCGCTGTTGCAGCCGGCCAGCCACTCGGCGAGATCCTGACGAAACGCCAGAAGGTGCTCCTGGTCGCGAGTCTCATGCTCGCGATGTTCATCGGCGCCGTGGATCAGACCGTTGTCTCCACCGCCACGCCGCGCATCATCGCCGACCTCGGCGGCTACAACCTCCTCTCCTGGCTCTTTACCAGCTACATGCTCAGTTCAACCGTGATCATCCCTCTGGTCGGGAAACTCTCCGACATCTTCGGCCGCAAGACGTTCGTGATGGCGGGCATCGTCATTTTCACAGTCGCTTCGATCGCCTGTGGCTCCGCTCCGAACATGCTCACGCTGATCGCCTTCCGCGCCGTCCAGGGGATCGGCGGCGGCATGATCTTCGCTTCCGTCTTCGCGAGCATCGGTGACATCTTTCCGCCGGCGGAGCGAAGCAAGTACATGGGCCTGTTCACGGGCACATTCAGCCTCGCGAGCATCCTCGGCCCGCTCGTGGGCGGGACGCTCACGGACAGCCTCGGCTGGCGCTGGGTCTTCTACATCAACGTCCCCTTCGCCCTCGTGGCGCTCCCGGCCATCTGGTGGAATCTGCCGTCGCGCCACGGGGTTGTGCGCCCGAAGATCGACTTTCTCGGCGCAGGGCTGCTTTCGACCGCAGCGGTGGCGGCGCTCCTCGCCTTCGAATGGGCGGGGCGCCAATACGCGTGGGGCTCGGTGCAGATCATTGGCCTGCTGACGCTCACGTTCGCCTCGGTCGGGCTGTTCATCGCCCAGGAAGCGCGCCACCCGGAGCCGATCCTCCCGCTGCATCTCTTCAAGAATCGCGTCTTCCTGGTGGCGAACCTGATGGTCCTGATCATGGGCGCCGGTATGTTCGGCGCGCTGCAGTATCTCGGCATCTTCGTCCAGA
>JAYUAG010000191.1:0-5092 GCA_043741475.1 Thermoflexaceae bacterium
TGGTCGTTGATACGAATGCTGTGCTGGCCGGAGCGGTTTCCGGCGAGCGCTTCGAGACGATTCCCCGGCGGCTGCCGCAGGTCGTTCAGCTACCAGCAGCGTCGAGCGCCCACAGCTTCCTTCGCCGACGCTTTGAATGGTGGGCGGGAGGCGTCTCGAACGATAGCGATTGAAGAGTCGTTCGGTCTCGCCGTTCCGGAACGACCTGATCACACCCTGAGCATAGCGTCATCCGTTACGTTCAGGAAGCCCCATTCGTGCACAGCTCTCCTCGGACGTGGCACAATCCCGACCAACATCCTGAGGAGCTCCCGCCATGGCCGATGACGCAACCACCACGCCGAAGATCACGATCGCCGATGGCGGCCCATACGTCATCGAGGGCGGGCCCCAGCTGACGAAGCGCTGGCCCGCGAAGACCCCTGAGGGCGAGCCCATGGAGTGGAACCCCGTTGGCGGCGGCGAGGACTTCCCTGCACGCGAGCGCTTCGCCCTCTGTCGCTGCGGGCAGTCCGGCAACAAGCCATACTGCGACGGGACGCATCAGCGCACCGGCTTCGATGGCACGCTCACGGCCGACCGGGCCGCCAGCGCCGGCCGCCGCGAAGTGATGGCCGGTGACGGCATCGTACTGACCGACGATACGACGCTCTGCGCCAATGCCGGCTTCTGCGGGACCGCGAGCACAAGCGTCTGGGACATGATCGGCGCTACCGCCAACGGCGAGGTGCGCACGCAGCTCAAGCGTATGGCCTCGATGTGCCCCTCGGGGCGGCTCCAGTTCTCGTTAGAGGCGGGCGGTGACCCGGTCGAGCCCGGCTACGACCCCTCCATCGCGGCGATCACGGATGGGCCGCTCTGGGTGCGGGGCGGCATCCCACTCCAGGCAGGCGATGGCTTCACCTACGAAGTGCGCAACCGCATGACCCTCTGCCGCTGCGGCTCGTCAGCGAACAAGCCGTTCTGTGACGGCGCCCACGAAACGGTCGGCTTCAGCGCACCATAGCGTGGTATCTTTGTCGTCATGAAGAACGAGTTCAGCGCGGTGATCGAACCGGCCGAAGAGGGTGGCTTTTGGGCCACCTGTCCCGCGGTCCCGGGCGCCAATGGACAGGGTGAGACGGTGGATGAGGTGCTGGCGGACCTTTCGGGGGCGATTGAGTTGATGCTTGAGGTGATGAGGGATGACGCACTCGAGGCCGCTTCTCCAGCAGCTCGGCGAGAGGTCGTCCGGGTCGGTTGAAGCGCACGAATCTCATTCGCCAGCTCGTCGCCAACGGCTGCGCGCTGAAACGCGAAGGAGGCTCCCACTCCGTTTGGTGGGAATCCGCGGTCCGGCGCCCAGGAAGCGGTCCCACATCACGCCGAGATCAAGGACGTGCTCGCCCGTTCGATCTGCCGGGCGCCTCGGCATTGCGGAGCCCCCCGGTTTAGACTGACAGGAACGAATGCCCCAACGAACCCTTCACCCAACCGCCGCCATCGTTGACCGCGCGTTCCTCGTCGCCGCGGACCTTTTCGGCTCACTGCTCGCGGCCGAGGACTCACTGGCGGAATTGGCGGAGCTTGCCCGCACCGCCGGGGCGGAAGTCGTCGGGCGGACGACCCAGAAGCTCGACTCACCGCACGTCGCGACCTACATCGGTAAGGGCAAAGTCGATGACGTCCGCGAACAGCTCAAGGAACTGCACGCGAACGTCGCGATCTTTGATGACGAGCTTTCGCCCTCGCAGCAGCGGAATCTGGAGAAGGCGCTGGGCGTGAAAGTCATCGACCGCACGGCGCTTATCCTGGACATCTTCGCCATGCGCGCCCACACGCGCGAAGGCCGCCTGCAGGTGTCGCTCGCGCAGATGGAGTACCTGCTTCCCCGTTTGGCCGGCCAGTGGGCCCACCTGGAGCGCATGGAGGGCGCCATCGGCACGCGCGGCCCGGGCGAGACCCAGATTGAGACCGACCGTCGCCTTATCCGCAGCCGCATCTCGAAGATCAAGAAGGACCTGGAAGACGTGAGCACGCAGCGCGAGCTTTACCGGCGGAATCGCCGCCGGCACGGCATGCCGGTCGTCGCCCTCGTGGGCTACACCAACGCAGGCAAGTCCACGCTCATGCGCGCCCTTTCCGGCGCCAATGTGCTGGCCGAAGACAAGCTTTTCGCCACGCTCGACCCGGTAACGCGCCGCCTCCATCTGCCCGGCGGCGAGGTCGTCTTGCTCACTGATACTGTCGGCTTCATCCAGAAGCTGCCCACGCAGCTTGTCGCCTCATTCCGGGCGACGCTTGAAGAGCTGCGCGAGGCAGACGTGCTCCTGCACGTGGTCGATATCTCCCATCCACAGGCGCCGGAACAAACGCAATCCGTCGAGAAGACGCTTCAAGACCTCGGCAGCAGCGCCGCCCCGATGGTCGTCGCCCTCAACAAGGCCGACCTCCTGCGAGACGACGAGGACGTCCTTGTGGCCGACTTCGATGAAGCGCGCGCCCTCGTCCAGGGGGCCGGGGCGCCGCCCGCCAATGTCGTGCTCGTGTCCGCAGTCAAGCGTTGGGGACTGGAGATGTTGCTCACGCGCGTCATCCAGGGGCTGGATGGCGACCTCCCTGGCGCCACAAGCGCGTCGGACGTGTTCGTGGCAAGGCCGGAGGCGGTTTGAACCTCTGCCCGTCAACCGGTAGAACAGCGTGCATGCATCCACCGGCGCCTCGGCCCTTCAGCGCCCCATGGCGGGCTGCGTGAGCAGTCCCGACGCCCTGCCCGGGCCATTGACCGGCTACCGTGTCCTCGATTTCGCCGATGAGAAGGGACAGCTCTGCGCGCGCCTGCTTGGCGAACTTGGCGCCGACGTGATCAAGGTGGAGCCTCCGCGTGAGGGCGACGCCACACGCGCCAACGGCCCGTTCTTCCGCGGCGAGGAAGGCAAGGAGTCGAGCATCTACTGGTGGACGATGAACGCCGGCAAGCGCTCCGTGACCGCCCAACTTCGTCTCGAGGCCGGGCGAGCGCTGGTACATCGGCTTGTCGAGCAGGCGGACGTGATTGTCGAAACGAACGTGCCGGGGAAAGCCGCGGAGTACGGACTCGACTACGAGACCCTCGAAGCGGTGAACCCGGGAGTGATCGTGGTCAGCATCACCAACTTCGGGCAAACGGGGCCTTACAAGGACTGGCGCGCCACGGACATCGTCGGCGCAGCGATGGGCGGCCACATGCACCTCAACGGCGACGAGGAGCACGGCCCGGTGCGGTCGACCGTCCCGCAGGCGTTCACCCAGGCAAACATCCAGGCAGCGGTCGGCGCTACGATCGCGCTCTATGCGCGGGGGGTGAATGCCGGTCTGGGCCAGCATGTCGACGTGTCGATGCAAGAAGCAGTCGCCAACGCGATGGACAACGCTCAGGCGACGTGGGACATCCGCCGGCTGAATCTGTCCGGGCCTGGACTCCGGCGAAGCAACACCGGCTTCACCACGCTCAAGTACCTGTACGAAACGCGCGACGGCTGGGTGGCTGCGCTCAATGGCGGGCTGCAGGGCCCAAGCTCCGGCGCAGTCATCGATTGGCTGGCGGAGACGGGCGAGGATGGCGGCCTGTCGGAGTCATCGTGGCGGGAGCGCCTTGCGATGGTGGCGCCCCTGGAAGGGACCGAACGCGACACGGTGGAAGCCGTTCTCGGATCTTTCTGCCGGACGCGCGACAAGGTCGCGCTGGTCGAAGAGGCTCAGCGTCGCGGCGCGGGCTGGGCGCCGGTGTTCGGGCCGCGCGAGATCGTCGCAAGCGAGCAGCTCGCCGCGCGCGACTACTGGGTCTCGGTGCTGCACGACGACCTCGGCCAGTCGTTCATCTACCCGGGCGCCCCATGGAAGCTGACGAAAACGCCGTGGCGCCAGGGCGGGCGCGCGCCCCATGTTGGCGAACACAACGAAGAGGTCTACGGCACGCTGCTCGGGATCGAGCCGGCGCAGCTGCGCACCATGCGCCTGAGGATGGTCATATGAGGCGCAATGATGGCTGAAAAGGCGCCCCTGCCGCAGCCGTTCGCGGGCTTGCGCGTGGCCGACTTCGCCTGGGTGGGCGTGGGGCCGACCGTGTCGAAGTACCTGGCCGACCACGGCGCCGAGGTCATCCGCGTTGAATCGGCGACCTACCCGGAGGCGCTGCGCCGCGTCGGGCCGTTCCTCGATAACGTGCCTGGCATCGACCGTTCGGGCTACTACGCGAATTTCAACAGCTCCAAGCTCGGCGCATCGCTCAACCTGAAACATCCGCGCGGACCCGAGATCGCCCGGCGGCTGGTCGCCACCTGCGATGTGGTCACGGAGTCCTTCACGCCCGGCACGATGGCCCGCTTCGGCCTCGACTACGAGTCCCTGCGGGCCGTGCGCCCCGACTTGCTGATGATCTCGATGCCGCTCTACGGGCAGACCGGCCCGTGGGCCCCGTACATGGGCTATGGACATGTGCTGCAGGCGGCGGCCGGGTTTAACCACCTTACCGGTTGGCCAGACGGCCCGCCGATTGGCACGGGAACCGCGTATACGGACTTGCTCGTGCCCCACATCGCCGCGATCGCCCTCATTGCTGCCCTCGATTACCGCCGTCGCACGGGCATCGGCCAGTACATCGACTTCAGCCAGTTTGAGGCGGGCGTGCACGGCCTCTGGACGGCGCTGCTTGATTGGACGGCCAATGGTCACGAGCAAGCGCGCATGGGCAACCGTGATCCGGAGGCGGCGCCTCACGGCTGCTACCGCGCACGCGACGGCCGTTGGGTGGTCGTCGGCTGCGCGACGGAGGAACACTGGCTGGCTTTGAAAGCGGCGATGGGAAGGCCGGAGTGGTGCGACCTCGAACGCATGCGCCGCCGCTGGCAACGGTTGAACGAGCAGAAGGAGATCGACCGCCACGTCGGCTTCTGGATAGAGGACAACACCCGCCGCGCGGATGAGCCGGTCGAGGTTCGCGGTGAAGGCCCAGAGGCGCCCGTGCAGCGTCGGCTCACGACGGAGGAGATGGTGGAGTATCTCCAGAGCTTCGGCGTCCCCGCAGGGCTGGTGAAGTCACCCGAGGAGATGCACGCCGACCCGCAGCTTCGCC
>JAYUAG010000192.1:0-5089 GCA_043741475.1 Thermoflexaceae bacterium
CTTTCGAGGTAGCGGTCGACCAGGTCCTCAGCGTGCCCGAGGTACGTGAGCGGGTCGAGCAACCGGTCGAGTTCTGCAAGTCCCAGGACGGCCTCCGGGTCCGCGAGGAGCGCTTCCCGGAAGGCGCCCGGCTGGCGGGCGGCGCGCTCGACCAGTGCAGCCGCAGCGGCGCGTCCGAGACGGGGCGTCAGCGCCACGGCCACGCGCTCCGCGAGCAGCAGGCCACCTGTCGCGCGGAGGTTGCGTGCCATCGCGGCGGTGTCGACCTGAAGCCCCCCGAGGGATTCAGCGATGCGCGCGGCCGCGCCTCCGGTGGCGCGAAGCAGCGCCCTGAGCGGCTGCCACTCCGCGTGCCAGGGACCGGCGCCACGCTGGTGCTCGCTCGCCATCGCTGAGAGGAGCGTGGCCACCAGTCCCGGCGCCTGGGCCGCGGCGGCGCGGGCTGTGATCGCCGCCACCGGGTTCTGCTTCTGCGGCATGGCGGAGGAACCGCCGCCGTTGCGTTCGCTGACTTCGCCGACCTCGGTCTGGGCGAGCAGCACGATGTCGGTCGCGACCTTCGCGCCCGCGCCCGCGGCTGTGCCCAGCGCCCCCGCGAGTTCCGCGATTCGCGTCCGTTCCGTGTGCCAGACGCCCTCAGGTTCGGTGAGGCCGAGTTCGTGAGCGAACGCGGCAAGGATGCGGAGACCGTGCGGGTGGAGCGCCGAGAGGTTTCCCCCTGCGCCGCTGAGCTGCGCCGCCGGGCCATGCTCCCGGACTCGTTCCAGGGCGGCCGCGGCGCGGTCCAACCCTGCGCCCCAGGCGGCAGCGACGGCGCCAAACGTCGTGGGCGAAGCCTGCTGGAGGAGCGTCCTCGCCGCCATCGGCGTCGAGCGGTGAACTCGCGCGAGAGCCGCGGCGGCGTCCCCGGCTTCGCGCAGCGAAGGGAGCACGACGTCCAGCGCCCGCCGGGTGACGAGCATGGCGGCCGTGTCGAGGATGTCCTGGCTGGTCGCGCCCAGGTGCACGGCGGAGGCCGCGGGCTCAGGCAACGACGCCCTGAGGCGCGCCACGAGCGGAATCACCGGGTTGCCGCTCGCTGCTGCGAGCCGGCCGAGTTCTGCAGGATCGGACTGAGCCGCGGTTGTGCACACCACTCCTATTTGTGTGGCGACGCCCGCCGTGATCAGTCCTTCTTTCGCGCATGCCCGCGCGAGCGCGGCCTCCGCCTCGCACATCGCCTTGACCCAGGCGCGGTCATCGGTCGCAGCCACGACGGCGGTCGCCCCGAAGATCGGGTCCCAGAGTTCGCTCATGCCCTCGCCACCCGGCGTATCAAAGGGCGAAAAACGGCGTCTCGCCGTCCCCCTGGAGGCGAATGTCGAAGCGCAGGCTCCCGTCCGGCTGGGCCCGTGCGGTGAGCGCCTCCCGGTCAGCGGCGGCCAGCCCTGAGAGCACCGGGTCGCTGGCGTTCGCGGCGGTTTCGTCCGGGAAGTACAACCTTGTCACCAGACGCAGCAGCAGGCCGCGGGCGAAAATCGAGACGTCCATGTGGGGCGCCTCCACCCGCCCATCGCCGGCCGGGAGTGCCCCGGGCTTGAGCGTCTGGAACCAGAACTCGCCGTCCGGGCCGGTCTCGCAGCGGCCAAATCCGCGGAACCCGGCATAGCAGGCTGCGCCGCGCGGGTCGTCCGGGTGGTTGAAGCGCCCGTCCGGGTCTGCCTGCCACACCTCCACCAGTCCGTCCGCGACAGGTGCGCCGGCGCCATCGGTGACACGGCCCACGATCCGGATCACACCGGGAACCTCAGGGCCGGCGATCAACGGCCCATCCGGCCAGGCGAGGGCGATGTGCAGGTAGGGGCCAACCGTCTGGGAGGGGGTGGCGCCGGGGTCAGTCATCATCGTCCCCCGGCGCTTCGAAAGGCGTCGGCTCACGGCCGCGGAGGACGATGTCGAAGCGGTAGCCGAGCGCCCACGCCTCCTCCGTGGCCTCATGGTCGTACTTCGCGATCAACCGGGCCCGTGCCCTTTCGTCGCGCACTGCGTTGAAGATCGGGTCCTGCGGGAAGAGCGAGTCTTCAGGGAAGTACATCTGCGTGACCAGCCGCTGCGCGAAGGACTGGCCAAACAGGGAGAAGTGAATGTGCGCCGGCCGCCAGGCGTTCGGGTTGTTCTTCCAGGGATATGCGCCGGGCCGGATCGTCGTGAAGCGGTAGTGGCCGTCCGCACCCGTCACCGCCCGCCCGAGGCCGTCGAAGTGCGGGTCGAGCGGCGCGGCCCAGTCGTCGCCAGCGTGACGGTAACGCCCCGCCGCGTTCGCCTGCCAGACTTCAAGCAGCGTCCCCGAGATAGCACGACCGTCTCCATCGAGCACCCGGCCGTGGACGATGATGCGCTGCCCGAGCGCTTCGCCGCCGGCGAAGTGTGTGAGGTCGGAGTCGCCCTCGGCCACGCGTTCGAGGCCGAACAGCGGCCCCGTGAGTTCCGTGAGGCGTTGAGGCAGCAGGTGCAGCGGTCGTTTGGGATGGCGCAGACGAGTGCTGCCGTAGCCCGGCACGTCGTAGTCCGGGTGCGTGCCGCGAGGGTCGGGCGCGTAGCCGGGCGGCATCTGAACGTCTGGCGGCACCTGGCTCCTCCTCCTCCGCGCGGGCGTGTAGCTCCGGCGGATTGTACACGCAGACGGACCGCGTCTTGCCCTGAAGTCTACGCACAGGCCGTCCTTAGAATAGGCCGACGGGCAGGGAGGTTAGCTTATGGCTGAGCGATTCGAGGTCGTGTTCCTGGGGACGGGCAGCCCGTTGCCGAGCGCCGAGCGGTGCGGCGCGGGCCAGGTGATCGTCGCGGGCGAGACGAACGTCCTCGTCGACTGCGGCTGGGGCGCGGCGCGGCGCCTCGTGCCTTCCGGTGTGCGGCCACCGTCCATCGATGTCGCGCTCTTCACGCACATGCACACCGACCACATGACCGACGTGCCGGACTTCCTCTTCCAGCGCTGGACGGGCGGCGCGACCGTGCCCCTGCGCGTCTTCGGACCCGAAGGCACGCAGGAGATGATCGACGGCTTCCTCATGGCGCTGCGCCGCGACATCGGCTTCCGCCTTGCCCACCACGGCGACAAGCTTCACCCGGACGGCATCAAGGTCGAGGTGACGGAGGTGCCGGTGACGCGCGAGCCGGTGCGGTTCCTCAACCTTGGCGGCCTGGAGTTCGAGAGCTTCGAGGTCGACCACTTCCCGGTCGTGCCCGCCTTCGGCTATCGCGCCCGGTTCGATGGCCGCGCGGTGGTGCTCTCCGGCGACACCTCCTTCTGCGAGACGCTCGCCGCCGCCTCGGTGGGCGCGGACATGCTCGTTTGCGAGGCGCTGAACGCGCCCATGATGACGCAGCTGATCGCGATGCTGCGCGCCGGTGGCCGCGAACGCGAGGCCGGCCTGATGAGCGACGTGCCCTCGTATCACATCGCCACGAGCGAGATCGCGAAGCTGGCGCGGGACGCGGGTGTGGGCGAGGTGGTGCTCTCGCACATCATCCCGCCAATCCCGAACGACGCGGCACGCGAGGCGGAGTTCATGGCGGGCATGAGCGAGGTCTACAGAGGCCCCGTGCGGGTGGCGCGGGACATGCAGCGGGTCGCGGTGGTGGTTCGCTCGAACACTCCGCCTGCCAGCCATTGAAAGGTTGCGGGGCCAAGCGTAGCATCCGCCAACTTACGCAAAGGAGTACTGAAATGGCAGATGCAGCAATCTTCGTCGGTTGGGGGCAGATCGTCCGCGGCCGTGAGGCCAAGGCGCTCGCGGTCTTCAACGAATCTGTGGCCTATTGGACCGGGCTCCAGCAGGCCGGGACGATCGAGAGCTTCGAACCAGTGATCCTGAGCGCCCACGGCGGTGACCTCGCCGGCTTCGCGCTCCTGCGCGGCGACCGCGCGAAACTGGACGCACTGAAGGCGAGCGACGAATTCCAGCGCACGACGGTCCGCGCCAACTTCATCGTGGACAACCTCGGTGTGATCGACGCTGCGATTGGGGCGAGTTTGCAGACGGGCCTCGTGAGCTTCGCTGCCCAGATCGGCGAGCTTTCCTGACGCGGTCTGGGTGAGGTCGTGCTCCCGCGCGCCACCCCGCCTCTACGGACGCGGTGCGCGAAGCGGCGTTCGTGGCGGGCATGAGCGAGATCTACACGGGCCTCACCGGCCACCGCCCAGACTCTACGGGTGCTCTTCGTATTTGAAGGAGAGCTTGATCTTGCTACGGTAGAGCGTGACCTTGCCATCCTCGACTTGCATGTCCAGCTGCACCACTTCGGCAATGCGAAGGTCGCGCAACGTAGTGGACGCGCGTTCGACGGCTGCAGCGGCAGCCTGCTCCCACGATTCGCTGCTCGTTCCAACGAGTTCGATGATCTTGTAGACGCTCTCGGCCATGACTCGACCTCCCAGTGCATAGATTCCAACCTCGAACGGTACACCGGCTGTCAAGACCTGCCGATGGCGAATGGACGCGGGCGTTGGCCGAGGTGGTGCTCTCGCACATCATCCCGCCGCTCCCCCACGACGCCGCCCTCGAAGCCGAGTTCAGGGCGGGCATGAGCGAGGTCTACGGGGGCCCGGTGCGGGTCGCGCGCGACATGCCGCCGTAGCGGCCGTCGATACCTGCTCGGTCAGTTGCTGAATCGCGGCATTAGCGTACTGGCGGCCTGCTGCAATGTCGGCTGTGCATCGGCCGCTATCGAAGCGATTGTCGCGGCAGCGGCTTCGCCCTCAGATCGCACCAGGGCCACGACGGCCTCGGCGACTTTGACTGGCCTGAGGCTCATCGCCGTAGCCAGCAGGCGGGTCGAGTCGAGCAGCACCTCGGCGGTTCTGTGGGCCGCTTGTGCACCCTCGAGCGAGCGGCTGGCGTTGAGCGCCCCGAGATCCGTGGCTAGACTGCCTGCCTGTGTAGATAATTGGTCGAGAGTGGCTCTCGTGACGAGCTGCGGATCCTGAACGCCCAGTTGCGTATGGACGTACCCGACGATCGCCCGTACACCGTCGACATAGTCCGCTGCCTCATCGTCCGGTGGATCCCACGGGTTGGATCCAAGACGGGCTAGTTCGACTAACGAA
>JAYUAG010000193.1:0-2092 GCA_043741475.1 Thermoflexaceae bacterium
TGATCGCCGGCCTGGACGCTGCCACCGTGGTCGGCGGCGGCGAAACCGCGGCGGTCGTGGCTCGACTGGGCCTTGCCGGGCGATTCACGCATGTCTCGACCGGGGGCGGCGCTTCGCTGGAGATGCTCGAAGGGCGCGAACTGCCGGGAGTCGCCGCCTTGATGGACCGTTAGCGATGCTCTTCGGATTTCGCGGGATCAGGCTCTTCCAGGTGATTATGGCGTTCGCGGCCACGGTCTCCGGCATCGGCGCCGTGGTCACCCTGAAGGCAATCTCCGATGGTGGTGGCTGGTGGATGCTGCCCGTCGCCCTGATCCTTGGCGGCGTCTTTCTCTGGCTCTTCACCGTGACCCTCCGGATCCCCACGTCGTTCGTTGCCATCTCGCCGGAGCGCACCCGGATCCGTTTCGCCGGGTTCCTCGACACCGTGGTGGACAACAACGACATCCTCGGCGCCCGTCTCGTGAAGCACTCCTGGCTCGGCGGCCTCGGCGTGCGCACCAACTTCTCCGGCACGGTGACATTGGCGACCGCATCCGGCCTGGTGGCGGAACTCGTGCTTCGCGGCCCGGTGCGGGTCTGGATTATCCCGCGTGTCTGGCGTATCAGGGCCGATCATCTCCGTCTCAGCGTCCGCCACCCGGAGAAGATGGCGGAGCGATTTGGAGAGCCTCGAGCCGCTCCGGCGGCGCCCGCAACAGTTGGCCGCCCACGAAAGGCGAAACGCGGCCGCTGATTCCGCAACACAACACCCCTGCAAGGAGGTCGTCATGCGCAGACCATTCGTCGCCGGCAATTGGAAGATGAACACGAACGAGGCCGAGGCGTCCACGCTTGCGCACGCGATCGTCGCTGCCACCCGCGGCGCCGCCTGTGATGTAGCGCTTTGCGTCCCGTTCCCCCACCTCGCCGCTGTCCGCGCTGCAACCGCCGGCTCGACCGTAGCGGTCGGCGCCCAGGACATCTACTGGGAAGCGAAGGGCGCCTTCACCGGTGAAGTGAGCGCAGCCATGCTGGAGGACTACTGCCGCTACGTGATCATTGGCCACAGCGAACGCCGCCAGTTCTTCGGCGACACCGACGACTGGGTGAATCGCAAGCTGGTGGCGGCGCTCGCCTCGCGGTTGGACCCGATTGTTTGTGTGGGCGAGCTGCTGGAAGAGCGGCGCGGGGGACGCACGGAAGTCGTCCTTGGCCGACAGCTGCGTGAGGGCCTGCGCGGGGTAGCGCTCAGCGCCCGCGTCACGATCGCCTACGAGCCCGTCTGGGCGATCGGTACAGGCGAGACGGCCACGGCTGCGGTCGCCCAGGAGACCTGTGCCTACGTCCGCCGTGTCCTGCGCGAACTCGGCGGCGACGTGGCCGACGACATCCGCGTCCAGTACGGGGGCAGCGTGAACGCCGAGAACGCGCGCGAACTCCTCGGTCAACCGGACATCGATGGCGCGCTTGTCGGCGGCGCCTCGCTCAAGGCAGACCAGTTCGCGGCGATCGTCGCGGCGGCGAGGAGCTAGAGATGCTGCGCCGCCTCGTTGCGATAGTCGGGCCGACCGCATCCGGGAAATCGGCGATCGCACTGGAACTCGCGGCCCGCCTCGGCGGTGAGATCGTCAACGGCGACAGCCGCCAGGTCTACCGCGGTATGGATATCGGTACGGCCAAGCCGACCGCTGAAGAACGCCGTCGCGTGCGTCACCATCTCTTCGACATCTGCGACCCCTCTGACGACTACAGCCTCGCCCTCTACCAGCGCGACGCTCGCACCGCCTTCGACGCTATCTGGGCGCGCGGCAGCTTCCCCTGGCTCGTGGGTGGCACGGGGCAATACATCTGGTCGTTGCTCGAAAACTGGAGCGTCCCGGAGGTCCCGCCGGACGCCGCCTTGAGAGCTGAGCTGACGGCGTTCGCCCTGGAGCAGGGCACAGCGGCGCTTCACGCGCGCCTCGCGGCCGTCGATGCTCCAGCCGCCGAGGCTATCGACGCCCGGAACGTCCGACGCGTCGTCCGCGCGATGGAGGTGCACGCGCTTACGGGCCACCCGATCAGCGAGCTGCAGACGAAGGGCGATCCCGACTTCGAGTTCCTCCTCTTC
>JAYUAG010000194.1:0-5079 GCA_043741475.1 Thermoflexaceae bacterium
CGCCGCGGCGGTCGCGACGCGCGACTTGGGCGTTGCTCTGCGTGTTGGTGTCGTTGCCATCTGTGCTGTGTTCCCGTGATCTCGGCCCTCGCTCGCGAAGGCTCGATTTCGAGGGTAGCCACGAGCCGCGCTTTCTGTCTACAAAGCCGCCCCCCGGTGTGACTTCCGCACCGCGAGCCCGGTCCCGTTTTGCCGCCGAGTCCGCATCGCGAACCGGCTCGACAGCGGCCAAGAGCTAACGGCCAACGCCTAACGGCCGCTCTACTTACAGGTCCAGGCCGCCACGGAGATCACGCTGCGCAGCCCTCTGGAATCGATAACCGCAATCTGGAAGCGGCTGGTAAACGGGGAGTTGCAATTGAACGTATCCCGGAATTTCGCCGTCCCCGCGCGCTGCTCAGCGGCCGTGGCCGTGATCGTGGTGGTGATAATCTTGCCCGTCGCGTCCACGTTTGGCCCGGACCAGGTGACGTCTCCCGTCTCCGTGAACTCCACCGTCGTCGCGTCGCCGTTCGCGTCCTTGATCACGAGGTCGAACCCCGCCGAAGTGCCTCTCGCTATCTGCGCGGGCCAGTTCAACGAGACGATGCTCGGCGCCGAAGGCCCCACCGTCGGGACCACGGTGGCCGTCCGCGTCGCGGTCTCCGTGGCAGTCGAAGTCGTCGAGGTCGGCGCGCGCGTTGCCGTCCGCGTCGGCGTGCGGGTGGCCGGCGGCGGTTCGTCGCCGCCGCCACGAGTAAGCGCCACCCCGGTGCCGGCGCCCGCCAGCAGTCCAAGCAGGGCCCCGCCGGCCACGACCAGGGGCATTCGGTCCGGCGATTCGTCGAACGTCCCCGAAAGCGCGATAGGCGGCAGACCGCCCCCCGAAGGCGAGGCCACCACGGAAACGTAGTGCCGGCTGCGCCCTCCCGCGAGACGGCTTCCGCGGTCGCTTATACGCACCCGTGTCGTGGCCGCTCCCTGAGCCGGTACGACCAGTGGCGCCACCGGTTCACCGCGATATCGCGCGGCGTCGGTGGAAACGTCAAGCGTCACTTGCACAGGCCAGGCAGCGGTGTTCCAGAGCGTCACCCGGAACTCGGGCGTGCGTCGTCCCAACAGCCAGCCGCGCGTGTTCCCGGCGAAGCGCAGCTCGCCCGTCAATTCGCCGCCCGGTCGCGACCCGCCGGCGCCCCGGGCCTCGACCACCGTCTGCTGCCCGCCGCTGGCGGGTGGTTGATAGGCGGGCGGCTGAAACGCGGCCGGTGGATGGTAGGGTGCTGGCGGCGCGGTATCAGGAACCGGCACTATCGCTGGCGCGGAAGGCTGAAACGCCGCCGGAGTGACCGCTGGTCGCGATACGGACGCGGCAGGCGTCACCGCCGCTGTCGACGGCGCCTCGCCCGCCGCACCGGGTGCTCGCCGCCGGATCGCCTCGGCCAGGGCAGCGACGAATGCGGTGCCCGATGCGTAGCGCTCCGCCGGCGCCTTCGCCAGCCCACGATTCAAGACCGCATCCACTTCCGGCCCCAGCGATGGGTTGATGCTCGAAGCCAGCGGCGCGGATTGCTGAATATGCGCGCTGATGAGAGCGATCAGCGTCGGCGCCACGAACGGCGGCTGCCCTGTCAGGACTTCGAACGCCGTCGCCGCCAACGAATAGAGGTCTGAACTCGCGGACGTGCGCTGGCCCTGGGCCTGCTCCGGGCTCATATACGTTGGCGTGCCTGAAAGATGCGTTGCCTGCCCCGCCATCGTCCCCGAATCAGCCAGGCCCGCCACGCCGAAGTCCGAGACGAAGGCGCGGTCTTCTGCATCAAAGAGGATGTTCGCGGGCTTGATGTCCCGGTGGATCACGCCCGCCTGGTGCGCAGCGTCGAGCGCCCCGGCCACCCGCCGCAGGACGGCGATCGCCTGGCTCGGCAGGAGCGGCCGTCCCTGCAGCCGCTCCGAGAGCGAGCCGCTCTCCATGTGCTCCATCACGAGGTAGAGCTGGCCCTCTTCTTCGCCGAGGAAATGCACCTGCACGATCGCGTCGTTGCGTAGCCGCCCGATGATCCGCGCTTCCCTCAGAAATCCTTCGCGCGTCTCCTGGTTGACCCCGAAAACGCCTGCAAGGACTTTGATCGCGACGTCGCGGTCGAGATCCGGGTCATAGGCGAGGTAAACCCTCGACATTCCGCCTCGTCCCAGTTCGCTGCGTACCTGGTACTTGCCAATAGTGGCCATCGTGGGAGCCCGATGCTAGCACAACCGGGGTCGGCCGGTGCCCTGCCTCAGACCAACGCGTACACCATCGGACGTTCCTGCCTTACGAGACCTTTCAGTTCCAGCATCTGCAGCGTGGCTGCGATCATCGCGATCGGCAGGCCCGAGGCACGCGCAATATCGTCGGCATGGGCCGGCCCTTCCTGGATCCAGTGGAGCACGCGGCCCTCGTCGGCCGTGGCTGGTGGCCGCGGGCCGGCGGATTTCGGGGCTTCGCGCTCGCCCAGCAGGAGCTGACGTCCGCCGCTCCGCGAGACGTTCAGCTCTTCCAGCAACTGTTCGGGTGTCACGACCAGCCGCGCCACCGTCCCCCGGATCAGCTCGTTGGTCCCCCGGCTCTGGCGCGAGAACACGCTCCCCGGCACGGCGAACACGTCTCGCCCCTGTTCGAAGGCCCAGTTCGCCGTGTGCAGCGCACCGCTCCCTTCCCCCGCTTCCACAACCAGCGTCGCCTGTGCGAGCCCGGAGAGAATGCGGTTGCGCCGGGGAAAGTAGTCCGGCCGCGCCGGGATGCCGGCCGGATATTCGCTCACCAGAGACCCACAGGCCATGATCCGGTCCGCCAGCCCCGCGTTCTCCCGCGGGTAGATCTGGTCGATCCCTCCCGCCAGTACGGCCACCGTCGGCACGTTCGCCTCGACCGCTACGCGATGGGCGATCGCATCAACGCCCCGTGCCAGCCCGCTCACGATCGCCACCCCCGCAGCCACCAGCGCTTCCGCGAACGTCTCCGTCGCCTGGCGGCCGTAGGGCGTCACCCGCCGCGTCCCCACGATCGCGACCGCGCGTTCGAATTCCGGCCCGCGACTCCCCCGCGCGAACAATACCGGCGGACTCTGCGGGATCTCGCGCAACATCGCCGGGTAGTCCTCGTCCTGCCACGTGTAGACGCGCACTTCGTGTTTCGCCACCCACTCCAGCTCCCGCGCGCCGTCGAAGCTGCCCCTCGCCTTCACCAGCGCGCGCACGTACTGCGGTTCGAGTCCCGCCCGCCGCACCTCTTCCGATGGCGCCTCCCACGCAGTCTCGATACTCCCGAAGTGCTTGAGCAGGAGGGCGAAGTTACTGCTCCCAAGCCCCGCCCGCCGCAGCGCGAGCCAATAAGCCAGTCCGGGCCGTTCGTCCATCGCGCGCAAGTCTAGGTGGGCCGTTGGCCATTGGCCATTGGCTGTTGGCCATTGGCTGCTGGCCATTGGCCGTTGGCATGCCTCTCCTGCGCCAGCGGGAGGAGCCGGGGCTGAGGACAGGACGGGTGGGCGGCATGAAGCGGTCAGCCCAGGAGCAGTGGTCGCCAATGCCCAATGCCCAGCGGCCAACCGCCAACGGCCATCCTGTTTCCAGCACATTTCAACGACGTGACGACCTCATGAAGACCTGCGCAGACCGCTTCCCGCTGGCGTCCGCCGATTCGTACACTCCGCCCATGCCCGCCGAGAGCCCCCTCCAGGACACGCTTGCTCGTCTCTACACCGCCTCCCGGCACCGCGACGACGGCGAGGTGGCGTCTTATATCCCGGAGCTGTCCCGCGCCGACCCCGCGCACTTTGCCGTCTGCCTGACCACCGTCGCCGGCAACAGCTACTGCGAAGGCGACCACGATGTCCCGTTTACGATGCAGTCGATTTCGAAGCCGTTCGTTTATGGTCTTGCGCTCGACGACCAGGGCCTCGAGGCCGTGATGCATCGCGCCGGCGTCGAGCCGAGCGGCGAAGCGTTTAACGCGATCAGCCTCGAACCTGGCACTGGCCGTCCACGGAACCCCATGATCAACGCCGGCGCGATCGCCACGGCGAGCCTGATCCTGGGAGATTCGCCCGCACATCGCCTCGAGCGGACGATTGCGATGTTCTCCGCCTATGCGGGGCGTCCACTTCAGGTTGACGCGGCCGTGTACGAATCCGAGCGCGAAACCGGACACCGCAACCGCGCGATCGGCCACCTTTTGCGCAACGCCCGCATCCTCGACGGCGATGTCGACGAAGTCGTCAACCGCTACTTCCAGCAGTGTTCCGTCCTCGTCAACGCGCGGGACCTGGCGTTGATGGCGGCCACGCTCGCCAACGGCGGCCGCAACCCGATCACGGGCGAGCAAGCGGTCGCGCCTGCGAACGTCGAGCGCGTCCTCAGTGTGATGAGCACCTGCGGCATGTACGACGCCGCAGGCGCCTGGGTGTATGGCGTGGGCATGCCCGCGAAGAGCGGCGTCGCCGGCGGCATCATCGCCGTCCTCCCCGGCCAGTTTGGGATCGGCGTCTATTCGCCCCGGCTCGACGCAAGCGGAAACAGCGTCCGCGGCGTTGCCTTCTGCGAGGCCATCTCGCGGGAGTTCGGCCTCCACTTGTTCCGGCCGCCCCTCAACACGGGCGCCGTCGTCCGGACCGCGTCGCGCCTCACCGAAATCCGCTCGCGCCGCCATCGCCGTCCCGCCGAATTGGCCGAACTCGCCCGTAGCGGTCATGCCGCCGTTGCCTACGCGCTCCAGGGGCCGCTCGTCTTCGCAACCGTCGAAATCGTCCTGCGGCGGGCACACGAGGAGTATGAGGCGGGACAGGTCGCGCTGTTCGATTGCGCCCGCGTCAGCAACTTCGAGTTGCCGGCGGCGCGTCTGCTCGGGATGTTCGCCGCGTCGATCGCTGCCTCCGGCGGAAGCGTGGCGTTCGCCGGAGTCGATCCAGAGTCGCCCGGCGCCGTCGCCATCGCCGCGGGCGCCGGCGATGCCCGGTTCGAGGTCTTTCCGGACATCGACCTCGCGCTCGAGTGGGCGGAGGACACCCTGCTAGCTCGGAGCGGGCTTGGTGGCCTCTCCGCGGAAGAGTCCCTCCGCAGCCATCC
>JAYUAG010000195.1:0-2090 GCA_043741475.1 Thermoflexaceae bacterium
CGCGCCTTCGCAAACATCGACCAGTTCCGCCACGCAATCGAGCGAATGGACCCGGTTCACTACCTCGGCTCGACGTACTTCGAGCACTGGCTGGACGGCTGCGAGCGCCTCGCGGTCGAGGCAGGCGTCCTTGGTGAGCATGAGGTTGACGAGCGATGTGAGCAGCTAGCGTCGGGTTGGACTCCGCTGGAACGGCCCGCGGACCCGGTCCATCAGGCGAGCCCGCGACCTGACTTCCGGCGGGGAGCGGCGACCGCGCCCCGGTTCCCGGCCGGGACGGAGGTTCGGACACGCAACCTCCAACCCGCCGGACACACCCGCCTGGCGCGCTACGCTCGCGGCAAACGAGGCGTGGTCGCGGACTACCACGGCTCTTACGTCTACGCCAACGCCAACGCCCACGGACTGGGCGAAGACCCCGACCACCTCTACAGCGTCCGCTTCGAAGCCGCGGAACTCTGGGGCGACACCTCCAGCGGCAGGGAGTCGGTCTACATCGACCTGTACGAGCGATACCTGCTCGCGGCGGAGGGCTAGATGGCGAAGTACCACCCGACGGTCGCCCCTTACGTCGAATCGCGCGTCCGCGCGCTCGAATCTCTGCTCCTGGAGAAAGGGCTCCTGCGCCCGGGTGTCGTCGACGCCGTGATCGAGCGCTACGCGACCGATACGGGGCCGTTGCTCGGGGCGCGCCTCGTGGCGCGAGCGTGGGTTGACCCGGACTTCCGCGCGCGCTTACTGGAGGATCCGGCCGCGGCATTAGCATCCGTGGGCGCGCAAAACGAGGTGCTTCGTGTCAAGGAAAACACCGACGCCGTCCACAACCTCGTCGTCTGCACACTCTGTTCCTGTTACCCGTGGGACGTGATGGGGCTGCCGCCGGTCTGGTACAAGATGCCGCCGTACCGTTCGCGGGCGGTGCTGGAACCGCGCGTCCTGCTCCGCGAGATGGGCTTCGAGGTGCCACCCGAACGCGAGATCCGGGTCTGGGACAGCAGCGCGGAGCTCCGGTACATGGTGCTCCCCCGTCGCCCAGAGGGGACGGAGGGCTGGGGCGCGGAGCGCCTGGCCGGCCTGATCACGCGTGACGCCCTCATCGGCGTGGCCGAGGTCGCCGTCCCGTGACCGCATATCAGCCGCGCCGCAACCTCGTGCGGCGTGAGCTCGACGGCAAGACCGTGAACGTGGCGCGGGCGCGCGGACAGCTCTTCGTCTGCGCGGACGCCTGCTGCTGCGGGAGGGCGGACCTCACCAACGCGCCCGTACCCCGCGACCTCTATCACGAGGAGTGGATGCGCCGCCGCCTGCGCAACTTCGTCCATCTGACGATTGGTGGCTGCCTCGGCCCCTGCGCGCTTGCCAACGTCGCCATGCTCGTGTTCGACGGGCGCACGACCTGGTTCCATTCGATGAACGACAGCGAGCTGGTCGTAGCCCTCTTCGACCATATCGAATCGCTGCTCGATGGCGTTGGGGGGAGCGAGCGGCAAGGGCGCCTGGCGGAACTTCAGTTCAGCGGCTATGAGTGGGAATCCCGCCCGGATCGCGCGGTAGTCGAGGACCACCGCGTGTGGCGCGGGCGCTCGCTCCGGCCGGACTCAACGCCAGCGTGCGAAATCGGACCAGAGGCGTTCGTGGTTGTGGCGCCGGACGAGGTTGCGGTTTCAGCCGCGCCCGCCACGGGACTGACCGGCGACGCGGCCCTGCCGCGCGCCAACGGCGAACTCGTCTTCCAGGCGCCGTGGGAGGGCCGCGCCTTCGGCATGGCGACCGCGCTGGTAGACGACGGCGCGTACGCGTTCGAGGAGTTTCGTCAGTCGCTCATCGCGCACATCGGGGAGGCGGAGCAGCGCGACGAGCCGTTTGATTACTACACCAACTGGCTTGCGGCGTTCGAGCGCTTGCTCGCGGAGAAAGGTCTCGTCTCAGCCGAAGAACTCGCCGAGCGCACGGCCGAGTTTGAATTCGGCGAGCGCCAGGACGTGTACTAGCAGGGTGCTGAAAAATACGATCAGTCATAGCAGAGCCCCGACTCGCCAGCTTCAAAAGAGCACGTTGCGTGATGCGTTATTGTCGAGCTGGCCGACAGC
>JAYUAG010000196.1:0-11746 GCA_043741475.1 Thermoflexaceae bacterium
GAGGTTCTCTCGCCGCCACACTCCCGTTCCGTCGTGCGCGGCGGTCACACGTGCGTTGCACGTGCGTTCCGATGCGTTCATGTGCGTTATCCGTGCGCAACAACGATCCTGCGGCTGCACACGCAGCCCGTGGACCTCAGTCCGGGGGCGACCCAATCTCCTCGTCCTCGCCTTCCCCGCCGATGACCGCGGACTCGCCTGGCTGGAGGCCGGTGGCCTCGGTCCACGCGGAGCGCGCGGCGGCGAGGACGATGTCGTAGCTGAAGCCGCGGCGGCGGAGGAAGCCGCCTACCTTCGTCATGAACACCTCGTAGTCGTTGAGGACGGGGCCGCGGGCGCGGCTGCGGGCGAGGTCCGTCGCGACCGAGAGGTCGTCCACGTCGGCCGTCACCTGCTCCACATCCGCCGGGTCGATGCCGCGCCCGAGGAGTTCGTAGCGGAGCATGCGGCGGCCGCGAGGGGCGGTGCGTTCCCGCTTTTCGACCCAGGCGCGGGCAAACTTCGCGTCGTCGACCAGCCCCGATTCCTTCAGCCGCACGAGTTCGTCGTCGATCGCCTGGGGCTCGATGCCGCGCATGCGCAGGCGGGTGCGCATCTCGTCTTCGCTGCGGCCGCGGTGGGAGAGGAGGCGGAGGGCGGCCTGGTGGGCGTTGCCGCGTTGCTCGGCCCCTTCGAGCACCTCAAGCAGCTGGGGTGTGAGCGTGTCGCCGACGGCGATGTGGGAGCGATCGCAGGCCTCGGCGCTGAAGATGAACTCGCGGCCGTCGCTCAGGCGGAGCAGGCGGACGCGGCCGTTGTTCCCGCGGATGTCGATGACCGTGGCGTTAGCGGTGGTACTGGGGGGTTCGTCCATGGAAGTCCTTGGAGGCCGCGTCGATGGCCGACCGTGGCTGGTGGAGCGTCCGCTTGCTGACGCGCGCGGTTCCCGGCCGCGGTTCCCGGGGCGCCAGCGTTGGGAGCATACCCCTTGTCAGGCGGTGGCGGCGATGGCTTCGAGCCGGGCCGGGATTGTGAGGCCGGCCTCGCGGCGGATGTCCGTCTCGATCTTCGCCGCAAGGTCCGGGTTGTCCGCGAGAAAGACCTTGGCGTTCTCGCGGCCCTGGCCGATGCGGAGGTCGCCGTAACTATAGAACGCGCCGGCCTTGGTGATCACGCCCATCTCGCTGCCGAGGTCGACGATATCGCCGGTGCGGCTGATGCCACGCGGGGGCTGGAACATGATCTCGAACTCGGCCTGGCGGAAGGGCGCGGCCACCTTGTTCTTGACGACCTTCGCCTTGACGCGGTTGCCGATGATCTCCGTGCCCTTCTTCACCGATTCGACGCGGCGGATGTCGATGCGCACGGAGGAGTAGAACTTGAGCGCGCGGCCGCCGGGCGTGACCTCCGGGTTGCCGAAGACGACCCCGACCTTTTCGCGCAGCTGGTTGATGAAGATCACGGCCGTGCTTGTCTGCGCGATCGTAGGCGTGAGTTTGCGCATCGCCTGCGACATGAGCCGCGCCTGGAGCCCCATGTGCGAGTCGCCCATCTCGCCTTCGATCTCGGCGCGGGGCACGAGCGCCGCCACGGAGTCGATCACGATCGCGTCGATCGCGTTGGAGCGGACGAGGGCCTCGCAGATTTCGAGCGCCTGCTCGCCTGTGTCCGGCTGGCTGATGAGGAGGTCTTCGATGCGGATGCCGAGGTCGCGCGCGTAGGTGGGGTCGAGCGCGTGCTCCACATCTATATAGGCGACGGTTCCGCCCGCCTTTTGGGCCTCGGCGAGGATGTGCTGGGCGAGCGTGCTCTTGCCGGCGGATTCGGGGCCAAAGATCTCGGTGACGCGCCCGCGGGGGATGCCGCCGACGCCGAGGGCGATATCGAGCGCGAGGGAGCCGGTGGAGATGGCCTCGACCTTCATGTGCTGGCGGTCGCCGAGGCGCATGATAGCGCCGCGCCCGAATTGTTTTTCGATCTGTAAGAGCGCCGTATCGAGAGCGCGACTGCGGTCGCCTTCTGCCTTGTCCGTCTTGTCGAGCCTGTCAGCCATGCTGCCCTCCGGGGAGAAGGATGTTTCCGCGGGCATTGTAGCGCCGGGGGCCTCGTCCGAGGGGATAATAGACCATGGAAAACAAATGTTCTAGTGGGGTGGGGAGGGAGCAGGTCACAGGTTACAGGGGACAGGGACGACGAGAGCCATCCGCGACTCCGGCACTCCCATACACCGGTACTCCGATACGGGATCGCGGGGAGGGAGCGGCGGCCAGTGGCCGGGTGGGCGGGCGGATGGAACAATGGGGCGGCGCCACGAGCCTGAGCCGCGCGCGACCTGGAGCATGCCTTGGCACGAGCAGTCATCACGGGGATCGGCGCGGTCACGCCGGTGGGCCTGAGCGCACGCGAAACGTGGGCGAACCTGCTCGCAGGCGTCTCTGGCGTGGGGGCGATCACGCGCTTCGATGCGAGCGACCTGCCCGTACGCATCGCCGCCGAGGTGAAGGACTTCGAGCCGGGGAAGTATATGGACACAAAGGAGGCGCGGCGCATGTCGCGCTTCGCCCACCTGGCCGTGGCGTCCGCGCGGATGGCCGCCGAGGATGCGGCGCTGGTGCTCACCGCCGAGGAGCGGCCGCGTGCGGCAACCGCGATCGCGACGGGGTCGGGTGGCGTGCTTGACACGATGGACGAGATGCGCGTCCTGCTGGAGCGCGGGCCCAACCGGGTGAGTCCGTTCTACATCCCGCTGATGGCGCCCAACATGGGCGCCTGCCAGGTGGCGATGCAGCTCGACCTGCGCGGCCCGGCCCTGGCGAGCGTCGCCGCCTGCGCGAGTGGGCTCTACAGCTTCATTGAGGCGAAACAGCTGATCGATGCAGGCATCGCAGACGTCGTGCTCGCGGGCGGGACGGAGGCGGCGCTCCACCCCTTGCCAATCGCCTCACTCGCGAACATGAAGGCACTCAGCCGGCGGAACGACGAGCCTGAGCGCGCCAGCCGGCCGTTTGATCGCGACCGTGACGGCTTCGTCTTCGGCGAAGGCGCGGCCGTGATGGTGGTCGAGCGTGAGGAACGCGCACGGGGACGGGGCGCGAAGGTCTACGCGGAACTGCTCGGGGGCGGCCTGAGCTCGGACGCCTACCACATCACGGCGCCGCGCGAAGACGGCAGCGGCGCCGTGCAGGCGATCCGCGAGGCTTTCCGGATCGCCGGTGTGAAGCCGGAGGACATCGACTACATCGCGGCCCACGGCACGGGCACGCCCCTGAACGACTCAACGGAGACGAAGGCGATCAAGGAAGCGTTCGGCGCCCACGCCCGCAAGCTGGCACTGAGTTCGCCGAAGTCGATGGTGGGTCATCTGCTCGGGGCGGCCGGGGCGGTGGGGGCGCTCGTGGCGGTGATGGCGATCGCCGAGGGCCACGTGCCGCCGACGATCAACCTGGAAACGCCCGACCCGGATTGCGACCTGGATTACGTGCCCCTGAAAGCGCGCAAGATGGTGGTGCGGGCGGCGGCGGCGAACGGGTTCGGCTTCGGCGGCCAGAACGGCTGTGTGATTTTCCGCAAGTACAGCGCCTGAGGGGCGAGTTCCGGGTGATGAGTTCCGAGTGCCGAGCGGGCCCGTCCCGCCACGCGGAATCGCGGGGGTAGCCGCGACCCGCTGTGGTCGCGGGCCGACGAAGGATGCTGGGGAGCCAGGTGACGCCGTCCGTTACGAGCGCCTTCCAGGGCCGGCGATGCGGCCCGGCTACCAGGCCGCCAGACGTTGCGCCCGTTCGCGTTTGAGCTAAGCTCGCTGTGGCGCGAGCACGCGCGGGAGGGTCGGACGATGGCAGCAGCGACAGCGACGCTCGAAGAGCGGGTACGCGCGGTGGTGGTGCGGCAGTTGAAGGTGCCCGCAGCCGAGGTCGTGCCCTCGGCCAACCTGATCGACGACCTCCGCGCCGATTCGCTCGATGTGGTTGACCTGACGATCGCGGTGGAGGAGGAGTTCGCCCCAGACGGCGAATTCGAGCTCCGCGACGAAGACGCGGAGAACATCCGCACCGTCCAGGACATCATCGACTTCCTCCTCGCCCACGGGGTCGATTAACCGCAAAGACACGAAGATCACGCAAAGGCGCGAGGAATTTCCTGAGTGATGCATGCGGAAGTTAAGGAACGTTCGAATCGCTCGGGGATACATTAACCACGAAGACACGAAGATTACGCAAAGGCGCGAGGAAGTTCCCGAGTGGTTCATGTAGAGGTGGAGGAACTGGCGAATCGCGTGATTGGCGCGGCGATCAGGGTGCATCGTACGCTGGGCCCTGGGTTCCTTGAGTCCACGTATGAAGAGGCGATCTGCCTCGAGTTCACGGCGCTCGGGCTGCCGTTCGAACGTCAGAAACCGACAACCGTCAGGTATCGAGGTTAACCGATCGGCGAACACCGGCTGGATCTGGTCATTGGCGGTCAACTCGTCGTCGAACTCAAGGCCGTGGAGACGCTCCTACCTATTCACGTCGCGCAGGTCATCTCTTATCTCAAGGCGGCGGAGCTGCATCTCGGCCTCCTGATTAACTTCAAGGTAGCGGCACTTCGGTCGGGCGTTATCCGGCGGGTCATCGTTTCCTAACGTCCCTGAATTGCGCCTTCGCGTGATCTTCGTGCCTTCGTGGTTTAACCGCCGGCGAGGGCGCGCAGGCGGCCCACGATCGCGGGGAGGGTATCGAGGACGCGGTCGATTTGGGCGTCGGTGTTGTCTTTGCCGACCGTCAGGCGGAGGGAGGCGTGGGCGAGGTCCGCGTCGATGCCCATCGCCGTGAGCACGTGCGACGGTTCGAGCGAGCCCGTCGTGCAGGCGCTGCCCGAACTCGCGGCGACCTCGGCCATGTCGAGGGCGAGCAACACGCTTTCCCCTTCGACGTTGCGGAAGCAGCAGCTGAAGCTGTTCGAGAGCCGCGCTAACCCGTCGGTGGGCCCCGTGATTACCGTATCGGGGATGCGCTCCGGGAGGCCGTAGAGGAGCCGGTCGCGCAGGGCGCGTGTGTGGGCGTTGCGTGCTTCGAACTCGGCCCAGGCGAGCTGCATCGCGGTCGCGAGGCCGACGGCCCCGGCAACGTTCTCCGTGCCCGCCCGCCGCTCCTTTTCCTGGCTGCCGCCGAGGAGCATGGGCTGCCATGGCGTGCGGTTCTTGATGTAAAGCAGGCCCACACCCTTTGGCCCATACAGCTTGTGCGCGGCGATGCTCAGCAAATCGACGCCGAGCTTCGACGGGGTGATGTCGATTGCGCCCGCCGCCTGGACCGCGTCTGTATGGACGACGGCGAAGGGGGACTTCGCCTTGACGAGGCGGCTGATCTCGGCGATCGGCTGGATCGTCCCCACCTCGTTGTTCGCGGCCATGATGGAGACGACGGTCGTGGCCGGGCGAATCGCGGCTTCGAGCGCGGCCAGGTTCACGACGCCGTCGGCATCGACGGGAAGGTAGGTGGCCTCGAAGCCTTCGCGCTCGAGCTGCTCGACCGTATGGAGGACGGCGTGGTGTTCGATTGCGCTCGTGATGATGTGGTTGCCGCGGCCGCGGGCCTTCTGAGCGAAGGCGGCGCCGCGGATGGCGGCGTTGTCCGACTCGGTGCCGCCGCCGGTGAAGACGATCTCCTTCGGGCTCGCGTCGAGGAGGTCCGCGCAGGTCTTACGCGCCTCATCGAGGGCGTGGCGAGCGCGCTGCCCTTCGAGGTAGATGCTCGAAGGGTTGCCCCAGGTGTCGCGGTAGACGGGCCACATCGCTTCGAGCACGCGAGCGTCGGCGGGCGTGGTAGCGGCGTGGTCGAGGTAGATGCGCTCCATGGATAGAGCGTAGCAGTTGGGTGAAGGCGGCGCCCGCCCGTGGCAGTCAATCCGTTGAGGCGGGCCGGACCCGTCCCGCGGGGTGCGACGAGTCAGAACCGCGCGCGTCAGCAAGCGGGTTGTATCGACCAACCCGGACTTCCTACCGACCGGGACGCGTACGTCGAAGAGCCTTCTACAACCCGCTCCGTGACCGTCGCGGTTCGGACTGGTTGTTCCAGCTTCATGCACAAACCGTGAAGCCCACCCCCTTCGAGGCGCTACAATCATCGGGAGGCAACCAGATGCGAGGACAAGAACGGACGATTCTGGGCAAGATACTGCGGTTTCTCGAACGGATGACGCCGGGAACACCGCCGGTCACCACGGGCGGTGGCCGGCCCCAGGTGGCGCAGAGCGCACAGGAGCAACGCCGTGGGTCGCGCCATACCCGTCGATTGAGCCGCCTCCCGACCCGAAGCACCGGGCGGACTGATGGGACCTCCGCGCCGCGCGAGGCTGACCGTATCGCAGCCACAGACTAGGATTGGCGCGCCTGCGGCGGAGCCGTCCGGGCATCCTTGTGCCATCTCTAGCCCCAGAGGACCCGATGCCGAAAGCCGCCACCCGAGACATCACGACCTACTACGAAGAGGCCGGGAGCGGCGAGCCGCTGCTCATGATCATGGGCCTCGGCGGCGACCTCCAGGCATGGGCGCTGCAGGTACCGGCGCTGGCGAAGCACTACCGCGTGATTACCTACGACAACCGCGGCGCCGGCCGCACGAGCGCCCCCGACCGCCCGTATTCGATCTCCCAGATGGCGGACGACGCGGTCGCGTTGCTCGATGAGCTGGGGATCAACCAGGCGCACGTGCTCGGCTTCAGCATGGGCGGCTACGTCGCCCAGGAGCTCGCGCTCGCGCACCCGCAGCGTGTGAAGAAGCTCATCCTGTTGGCGACCGCGCCGTATATCGATGGCTATGGCCAGCAGATCGTGCAGACGCTGATCGACGTGCGGCGCTCGAACATGAGCCGCGAACAGGTGGTGCGCTTCACCTCCACGTTGCTCTATAGCGCGGAGATGATGGACGACGAGGACCGCTACGAGCGCGCCATCCTCAACAACGTCAACAATCCCTACGCCCAGTCGGACGTCGGCTTCCTGCGTCAGGCCGAGGCGATCCCGGCGTTCGACGCGAAGGACCGGCTGGGGAAGGTGACGAGCCACGCCCTCGTCGCGGTGGGCAAGGAAGACGCGCTCGTGCCGCCACGAAACTCCGAGCGCCTGGCGAATCTCCTGCCCAGCGCGACCCTGAAGGTGCTCTCCGGCGGGCACGTGGGCTGCATGGAGTACCCGCACGAATACAACGAAGCGTTCATCGAGTTCCTCGGGGCGTAGCTAACGAGATCTCAAGGAGTCGCGGCCCTCTGTGGCCGCGGGAGTCCGCCCACCCGGCCGAGGGCGCGGACATTGATTCCGTACGCCAGCCAGACCGGTACCGGCGCGCGCTTAACGCGGTTCGGATGCCAGCGGCCAAGGAGGGCCGCGACTCCTTGGATATCTACCGGGGCCTCGAACGCAAACGCCGATGACCACAGAATGGGATCACTTGGAATCTCGCCGTCCGCAATCAGGCCGCGATCGGCCCCTCAACGAGCTGGAGCGGTGAATGCTTGACCCAGAGGAAGCCGGGGCCATTATCCGAAACCAGCTCGCGAAGATGACGCCCGAAGAGCGCCGCGCGGCCGTCCAAGAGGTCGCGCCGGAGCTGCTCGACCCATCGCTTCCCCGACGGCCCACACCGATCCTTGACTTCCTTCGCAGCCTGAGCGAGCCGTACCGGCCGCCCCGGGCAGGAGAGCCCGCAGAGCCGCCCAGCGCATAAGGGTTGTTTACCGGCGCGCCAATCGAAATCGGTTGCTCACCAGTAGCTCGGGGATCGGCGCCCTGCGCGCCGCGGCCGAGTTGATCGAGCGGGACATCGGCACGTGCGCGAGTTGGTAGCCCTCGTAAAGCGACTCGACAGCCGGGACAGCGGAGTTCGAGAGCAGTGCGGCCACTCCGCGACGCGTGAGGTCCGCGAACGCGCGCGCCAGTCGTTCCTGGTCTGGCCAGCCGAAGTCGGCGCCGGTGTAGCTGGTGAAACTCGAAGTCGCGCTCAATGGGACGTAGGGCGGGTCCAGGTAGACGAAGTCTCCCGGCTGCGCCCGGATCATGGCAGCTTCGAAATCGCGACAGGTCAGTTCAGCCTTCTGCAGAGCGGCCGAGCAGGCTGCCAGGCCCGCCTCATCGACGATCCGCGGGTTCGCGTAGCGCCCGTGGGGGACGTTGAACGCACCCTTGCGGTTCTCCCGGTAGAGGCCGTTGTAGCAGGTGCGATTGAGGAAGATCAGGCGCGCAGCACGCTCCACCGGACTGACGGAACTGCAGCCCCGGACGGCGTAGTAGTAAGCAGCTCGTGCTTCGGAATCCCGCTTGTACGCGCGCGCGTGCACATCGAGCGCAGCGACGAGGTCATTGGGGCGGTCCCGGACGACCTCGTACGCCCCGATCAGCTGCGCGTTCGCGTCGTTGAGTGTCGCGAGCGAGACGCGCCCCGCCGCCTGAAGCCCGAAGAAGACCCCACCACCGCCCACGAACGGTTCGTGGTAGTGCGCGATGTTCAGCGGCGCCCGGGCGACGATCTCCGGCAGGAGCTTTGCCTTGCCCCCGGCCCACTTTACAAAAGGCGTTGCAACACGCGCCGTTCCCGGCTGCGGCCAAAAGCTACTCTGCGGCAAGTTCGCCCAGCATACGCAGCGTTCGCGCCAGCGCCTCGGTGTCGCCGGACGGAAGGATGGGCATGGCGAGCAGTTCGCCCACGCCGAAGTCACCGAGGGACCGCAGGCGCGCCTTTACCTGCTCCGCGTTGCCGTGAATCACCACGGAATCGGACATGCGCTCGGAGAACTCGCCCTCCTTCGCCTCCGGGAAGCCTGCGTCCTGGAACATCTGTGAGTAGTAGGGCACGCGCGGGTAGAACCCCGCCTGGCGCTTCGCCGCCGCATACACCGCCGCGGGGTCTTCGGAGACGCAGACGGGCACGTGCGCCACGAGCGGTGGCGGCGTGCGGCTGGCCTTCGCCGCGCCCTCGTTCAGGGCGGGGAGGGCCACGTCTCGCAGGTAGGGCAGCGGGCACATCCACGAAATCGCCCCGTCCGCCAGTTCGCCGCAGAGCATGAAGCCGTTCGGCCGGAGGGCGGAGGCCATGACCTTCACGCCTGTCGGGCCCTGGAGTTTGGCGTGTGCCGTGAGCCGTTTGCCGTCGTACTGCACTTCCCCTTCATACAACGCGGCTTTGAGAATCGTCAGATAGTCACGCAGGTGTTCGAGGGGACGCTCGAAAGGGATGCCGAAGATGGGCTCGATGGCCACCTGGTGGCTGGGGCCGACGCCAAGACGGAGCCGGCCGGGCGCAAGCGAATCGACGGCGATCGCGCCCTGCACCAGCGCCAGTGGATGGCGCGGGAAGGTCGGGATGATGCACGTCCCGAAGCGGACCGTCCTCGTCTTCATCGCCGCCGCGGCGAAGACGGCCAGTGGGTCGGGGGCGACGCCCCCCGAGGTCATCCAGGCGCACTCCACGCCTGCCGCTTCCGCGGCGACGATGCCCTCGACCGCCTGCGCTGCATTGGCAGCGCCAATGTGCACGCCAACCATGATGTCTTTCAAGCTTGACCTCCAGATGTTGCGAACAAGTTTGGAAGAGCGAGCCTAGCGACGGCCGCACCCACAGGTCAACGCGCAGATTCGCGCCCGAAGCCATCAAAGTGGTCATGATGGCGCCGGAGGGCGAGTCGATGGACATCGGGATGGAGGAGCCACCGCTGAGGGCCTAGTGTACTGTCTCTAACGCTTGTTTAGCTCGGCCGACCTTTTCCACGATCTTCTCGACGGAGGCGGTCCACGTGAATGGCCGCGGCTTCTGGTTAAAGACTGATGCCCACTCTCTCCATGGGGAGAGTGTACAAGCTAATCACACTTACGAGACACTACACTAGATGCAGGACTCAGTGCCGCCGGCAACGTTCTACCGGGACCGGCCGGGCCGGTGGGTGTCCGCTTCCGGCTTCTCCCACGAAGGTCAGGACTGGTGGTTCCTCGCCGGCGAAGGACTCGGCCAGGAAGCCGGGACGGGCGAGGTGCTTCCGCACCGGTCGCCGCAGTCCCTCGGCGTCAACGGAGGCGCCTGGTGTCCGGGTGGGCTCCCGGGGGACTGGCCAACAGACCAGCGCGAAGATGACGCGCGCAGCCTTTGCTTTACCTCTCAACCCTTGGCCAGGGCCTTTGGGGTTCTTGGGCGGCCTCTCGTGTCGCTCGAGGTTGCGTCGAACCAGTCGAATGCCACGATCTGCGTGCGTCTCTGCGATGTGGCGCCATCCGGGGAGTCGCTGCTCGTCACGCGGTCGGTCCTCGACCGCCGCCACCGCGGCGGCCACGAACGCACTGTCGAGCTGACCCAGGCGCGTGGCAGACCGTCGAGCTGGACCTGAAGGCCGTTGGCCATCGATTAGAGACTGAAGTGGTCGCACGCCTTGACGGTGTGGCCGTGCACCGGCGGCAGTGGTCGGGCCGCTACCCGCGGTCGTGATGCGGCTAGCGGACAGCGCGACGGGCGAGCAAGATGCCGGGGTGAGCCCTAGCTTCCGGGCGGTCTTCCTCGCGGCGCTGGCCGCCGCGATCCTCACTGGCGGCTGTTCGGGTGACAACTCGCCCAAAAGTGGCGGCCCGATCCCCGGCGCCGGGGCGGTCACGCAGGAACCGGCGGGCGGCACGCCGCCGGTCGCTGGCAGCGTCACTTCGGGCCCGACAGTCGCGTTTCCGGACTGTCCGGCACAGGATCGCTCGCTCTGTGCGATGACGGCGACGCTTGAGGGCGCCCTGGTGAAGGGCGACGGCGCGGTGGTGGTGGCCCTCCTGGTCCCTCAGACGGTCGAGTGCTCGGGAAAGCCCGCCGAGGGCATCGATCCGGCCGCGACGATCTGCGAAGGCAAGAAGGCGGGCGAGAAGGCGCAAGGGTATGCGGTGGGGCGGCGCGCCACTGACGGCGGTCTCGTCGTGGCCGATAGCGTGACGTTCAGCGTGCAAAGCGTCGCCGCCCTGCAGATCCCCACGGCCCAGGATGACTACGGCTTCGGACGCATCCGCCAGATGACGGTCGCGGCCGCGACCCGCGCGGGCTGCGCCACCTGCCATCTCGTGATCTATAGCTACATCCTCTCGCCTATCTCAGACCGCTTCGTGCGCGAGGTGATCGAGGTCGAGGTGGCGAAGGAAGGCGTGGAGTGGCGGGCCACACGCCTCTTCAGCGGCATCCTCTTCGCAGCTGAGGCGAAGGCCTTCCTCGTCGGCGGCGTGCTCGAAGGGCACAACTACCAGGTGTGGAACCAGTCCGACCGCTTGAAGCCCGTGAGCGCGGGGGGCATCTACCTCGGCCAGCCGACGGCCGTGACGAAGTCGATCGGCGACTGCCTGAACGTCCGGGAAGCGCCCACGACGGCCGCGAAGATCCTGATTTGCCGGCCGCCCGCCGCCCGGCTCACCGTCGTCGGCGGGCCCGCCAACGCCGACAACATCCGTTGGTGGCGAGTCGACGTGCTTGGAGTCGAGCCCCCGGTCGTGGGCTGGGTCTCGGCCGAGTTCCTCGAACGGTAACTGAAACCAGCAGAGCGGAGTGGGTCGCACATGGCACGAGGCGCGGTTCGCCGCCCGGCTGCGCGCCCTCACCCCAGCCCTCTCCCGCTGCGGCAGGCGAGGGAGCTGTCGTCGCGGAGCAGTGATCTGTACCTACTGGAGTGTTTCCAGAACGGCGGCCGACGCGTGGGTCTTCGACACGTACCCCGCCGCGAAGGCGCGCACGGTTGACTGCGGCGTGAGCAGGATCGCCGGGGCGTCAGGTGAAACCTGTGC
>JAYUAG010000197.1:0-2087 GCA_043741475.1 Thermoflexaceae bacterium
ACTCCGCGTAGTGGCGCCGCACCGCCGTCTCGCCGTCCACGGACGTCACGCGCACGCGTGGCGCTGCCGCACCGAGCAGCTCCCAATGGCGCTGCAACAGTGGTAGCCACCGCTCGGCATCCGCGAACTCCGGGAACAGCGCCGGAAGCTCATCCCACGGCAGCGGCAGGAGGAAAGCTGAGTCGCTACCTATCGCGAGCCTCGTCGAGCGTCGCCGCGAGCCTGTCGAGCGCGTTTCAATCTCATTTGTCGCGAGCTCGTCGAGCGTCACCGCGAGCTCGTCGAGCGTCACCGCGAGCTTGTCGAGCGTTGCCGCGAGCTTGTCGAGCGGGTTGTAATCTCATTTGTAGCGCGTCTCGTCCAGCGTCACGTACATAAAGTCGCGCTCCTGCGTGCGAAGGAAGCGCGCCGGATTGTCGGACATCGCGTCCATGAACTTCGTCGATTTCACGCTACCGTCCGGTTGCGGGAAAAAGAGGCTTGTGAGCACGTAAGGGCTGTTGATGTCCAGCTGCATCGCTGTGCAGGCGCCTGCCGCCCAGAGCGCCTGGGCGAGCGTCGCCGCGCTCAGCGAATTGCCCGCGGCCACCAGCAGCTGGCCATCCTTCGTCAGGCCGATCGCGCTCCGCCAGGTGATGAACTCGGCCGAATTCACGGCCACGTAGCCCCACGTATCGTTCCCCTCCGCCGTCCGCTTGCTCACCTCGCAGTTGTCGACGAGCAGGACCGCGTTCTGTCGCACAGCCACCAGTTCGTCCGCCGTGCCGATGCTCCGCCCCCACTCGCCCATCTTCAGCGTCCCTTCCTTCGTGATCCCGACAGACGCGAGCCCGTTCCGCAGCTGCCGGTATTGCTTCCCCTCGGCGACCATGCCGAAGCTGCCGTGCGGGCCCTGGAAACCGCCGTTCCACGCCAGCAACAGCTCCTTGCCCACGTCGCCCTGGGTGATCGCGCCCGGCCCTTTCACGCCGAGGTCACCGCCGGGGTGAGCAGTCCCCCCCACCATGTGCAGCTTGATGCGTCGCGCGTCCACGATCAGCACACCTACCAGCGCATACGGCCGCGCTTTGTCGGGCCGCACGAAGGTGCGCGCCATGAGCGTGTCTTCCGGCGTCGACCGCGGCAGGCCCGCCGTCGTCCAGACGCCTTCACCCTGCTCAGGGTTGTCGCGCAGCAGGCGGACCTGGGGCAGCTGCAGGGGCTGCCGGTTGTTGAACCGCGGCGCCAACAGGTTCGAGGTGTCGATCGGTTTCGAGAGATCGATCGTTACGACCCGTCCCGGCTCCGCGATGTCGTGTTGCACGACCACCGTCGCAGCGAACGGGTTCGTCCTGCCGCCAAGGACGCTGTACTTCATGCGGTCCATGCGGTCCTGAGCGCGGAAATACAACTGCTCGACGCGCGCGGTGTTCTCGTCGCCGATGAGCCCCCGGCTCAGCTCGGCGCCCTGGTCGCTAAAGCGATCCTTCTGGCTGTACGCCGCCGCCGCCAGGATGGCGAGGACGACACCGGCATAAACGGCGAACCGTTTCTTCGAAAGACGCTTCCCGGCCACCATCGCCCGGCGTCGTTTGGAAGGCGCAGCAGCCGGCAGCGGCTCCGCTACAGCGCTTGTTGCGCGTGCGACCTCTGCCTCTATGCCCCGGCGCCACGCGATTTTGCGCAACATTCTTGCCGAATGGTACGGCGGATCGCCGCTCGATCAATCCGAGGTGTAGATGGGCACTCTGGCGAGCCTGTCAGCTATAGGAACCCTCAGGAAAAGCGCACCGCCGTGCCGCAGGCGGTGATCATCAGCATCTGTCCGCCGACGGTTTCATAGTCGATGTCGACGCCGATCACCGCCTCCGCGCCCATCTCCGTGGCTCGCTGGATCATCTCCGCCACCGCCGTTTCGCGGCCCGTGCGCAGTTCGGCTTCGTATTTCCCCGAACGACCGCCGACGATGTTGCGGAACCCGGCCGAGATGTCTTTGAAGACGTTCACGCCCATGATCGTTTCGCCAGCGACCACACCCATGTAGTGGGTGACCGGCCGGCCTTCAACCGTGTTCGTAGTGGTGATGATCATTGGATTCCTGTCCTCCT
>JAYUAG010000198.1:0-2086 GCA_043741475.1 Thermoflexaceae bacterium
CCTGGTGTGGCAGGTTGCGGTTGCTGGTCGTGGCGTTCCATGGTTGTGCCTCCTGCCGCCGGTGGGTTGTTCCACCGTGTTGTCCAGAGGTTACGCGGACGGTCAATAGGCCCGCTTCCGTAGAACTGCGCAGATTTCGGGAGTCGACGAAATGGCGGGAACTGCGTAGGGCGGGTAGCCGTCGGCCACCGTGCCGACGGGCGGACGCAGGATGCCGGACGCGCGGGTCCATGCTCCCGGACTGGCACGCCCAGCCCGCGACCACAGTGGGTCGCGGCTACCAGATTTTGGTGAACGGCCAGTCCTCTTCGCGTTCAACCAGGCAGGCCTCGACCGGGTTGTGGATGAGATACCGGAGTGCGTTCTGAAGCTCCGCGTCGTCCCGCAGCCGGCGGTCGAAAGAGGACGGCTGCCATAACCGGTGGGTGTCGAAGCGCCTCGCGATGGTGGTCGTGTACGACTTGAAGTTCGCGAGTGTCGTTCGCAGGTCGGCAGCTCCGGGACTCAGAATCAGGTGGAGGTGGTCCGGCATCAGGCATGCAGCCCGAGGCAAAACGTCGTCGTTGCGGTCCAGGCCGAGGATTGCGTCCCACACCTGGATAGCGAGCGCCCCCGCGAACGGCGTCGTTTGGGGAAAGCCCGGACGACGACGTGGAAGACCGCCTCGGGGTTCGTGTAGGCATCGTCTGGCAGGCGAACCACGGGCGCGAATCGTGGCTGGTCGATGCGGCCCACCCCATTACAATAGCACGAGGTAGCCGTCGGGTAGGGATTCTCTGTGCCGACGGGCGATCGTGCCATGCCCGGGGTTTGGTCTGCGCGCCTGGCGCCCTGCGCCCAGCCCGTGCCCACAGTGGGGCACGGCTACCGGTCGATTTGTGCGCCGGACGGTCCCTCACTCCAGTGCCGGCGGTGCGGCACGGCTACCAGAGCGTCCGCCATTGACCCTAGAAGCCGTTCGTGCCGTCGGTGAAACGGAGCGCGTCCACAAGAACACCGTTGGCGGACATTTCCCAGTGGAGGTGGGCGCCCGTGGAGAGTCCCGTCGTGCCCACGAGGCCGACCGTTTCGCCCGCGTCGATCGGCTGGCCCTCGGCGACGGCGAACGAGGACATGTGGGCGTAGCCCGACATCAGGCCCCCGCCGTGGTCGATCACCACCATGTTTCCGCGCTGTTTGAGCTGCTGGGCCATCACAATGCGCCCCGAGTTTGCCGCGGCCACAGGGTCGCCTTCGGCCGCGCCCAGGTCTGTGCCGGAGTGGTGGCCGCCGGCGACGCCGCCGTTGTAGGAGCGCTGCTCGCCGAAGCGCGTCGTCAGCTGGCCGGGGGTCGGGAGGATCCAGCCGGCCTCGCTCTTCCAGAGTTTCTCCGGTGTGTACTTCGCGTAGACGGCCGCGAGGATCGCTAGTTCGCGGTTCACAAGGTCCGGGTCAAGGAGCGCCGCCAGCTTGGGAGAGATGGTCACGGCGTCGACGCTCCAGACGTTCGTGAGGATCGTGATGCGCGATTCGAGCGACCCGCGCGAGCCCGAGCCGAGGGTGAAATCGAGCTTCAGCGGGTAGCTCCCGGGCGTCTCCTCGGTACCGATGCCGATGAAGGTGTAGAAGCTGCGGCTGCCCTTCGTGAGCCGGAGGGTTTTGCCGAGGAAGGTAACGCTCCCTTCCTTGAGGTCGCCGATGAGGGAGAGGAGGACGGCGCCGGCCTGCCGCAGCTTATCGGTCGAGAGCATGAGTTCGGGCGGCGGCGTCTGCGTCGGCGTGATGCTGAGGTCCACCGGGTCGGCGGCCGAGCGCGCTGAGCGCTTTACCGTCACCTCGGCGTCGCCGCCACAACCGGCGGCGAGGAGCGCGGCGGCGGGGAGGAGCTTGAGGATCTGGCGGCGATGCATGCCCCTAGCGTGGTCCCGTGGCCACGGTCGCGCAACGGCCAGGTGTAGGATCCGGTCACGGTTGCCACGAACCCGCCTTCCGAACCGCGCGCGTCAGCAAGCGGGCCGTATCGACCAACTCAGGCTCATCAGGAAGCGACCCTCTCCTCGAACGCCCGGAGGATCTCATATGCCAGGGACTTCAGTCATATCCATCG
>JAYUAG010000199.1:0-5066 GCA_043741475.1 Thermoflexaceae bacterium
GCAGATGCCGCCCCCACGGCCAGGGCGAAGACGGAGACGTTGAAGGTAACCTGCGCGGGCCGGCGCGTGGTCTTGGTCATCTCGCCGGCGAGGGCGCCCAGGGCACAGATCAAGAACGCCAGCGGTGGAGGAAGGAGGATGATCGCCGCCACCACAGGCGCCGCTCCCATGTCGTGCTGCATCTGGGGCGAGAGCTGGAGAGGGAAGCGGATGGCGACCGCGAGCATGATGCAGAGCGCGACGGCGATCAGCGCCTCATTGCTGGTGACGCTCAGCGGCCCCTTCAAGACGAGCACAAACCCGGCGGTCGCGCCAAGCGACGCCGTCAAGGAGATGAAGAACACGAGGCGACGCGGTAGAGCCGGCATAATGGTTCATAGCTAAGATTCGGCGGCAGCGGCGGCGGCCACCATAGGAGTGGCCGAGCGTTTTACCGATGGATTTACCTTCGCCACGGGCGTGGAGCGCTGCGCTTCCCTCGCGTAAAGTCGGCCGACGAGCGAGGAGGAATGGAATGCAGTTCAAGGACGTGCGCTATGAGGTCTCCGGGGGCATCGCCCGCCTGACGATCGACCGGCCGGAGAAGCTCAATGCCCTTTCGTGGGGCACGTGGAGCGAAATCGAGAACGCCATCGCTCTCGCCAACGACGACGACATCGTGCGCTGCGTTGTGATCACGGGCGAAGGCAGAGGCTTCAGCGCGGGGACTGACCTGACCGCCCGGGGCGAGGAGAGCGACTGGGCGAAGCGCCCGTACGAAGGCCGCGGCGCGAAGACTCGTTCGCGCTACCTCGGAACGGCGGACGTGTATCACTGCAAGAAGCCTACGATCGCGGCCGTGAATGGCGTCGCGGTTGGCGCCGGCTTCTCGCTGGCGCTCGCCTGCGATATCCGCATCGCTTCGGAGAGCGCGCGCTTCAGCGCGATCTTCACGAAGCGGGCGATCGTGGCGGACACGGGCTCGACCTGGTTCCTGCCGCGGCTGGTCGGGCCGGCGAAGGCGTTCGAACTGATGTACACGGGCCGAATGGTGACGGCCGCGGAAGCACTGGCGATGGGGCTCGTCAATGAAGTTGTACCGGCCGACCGGCTGGCGGAACGCGTGACTGAGCTGGCGACGGAGATTGCGCGTGGCCCTGCACTCGCGATAGAACTCGACAAGACGCTCATCCAGACGGCGATGGAGCGCACCCTGGAAGAACAGATCGAACGCGAGCAGTTTCTCCAGTCCTACACCAACGGCTCCGAGGACGCGCGTGAGGGGCGCATGTCGTTCCTGGAAAAGCGCGAAGCGAACTTCCAGGGCCGGTAGCGCCGAGGCGCGGGCGCGCTCGCGGCCGCGACCGGCGCGGCCCCTTCCATCCGCGCCACTTGCGCCGCGAGCAGCCAGTCGAGCAGTTCATCCATGCGTCCAGCATCGCGGCGGCGTGTTAGCGAATGATGATCGGGGCGCTCGGGTTGGTGAATACAACCGGCTTGCTCACACGCGCGGTTCGGACCATCGGGATGTTGGCAACGGCGGTCCGGCCCACTCAGACGGGCTCGATAGTGGCGGTGAGGCCGCGGCTTTCGAGGCGGTCCCGGTAGAGTTCGGCGGTCTCGAGCGGGCAGGCGATAACGGTCGCAGCACCATGTTCATGGGCGGTGACCATGATCTCTTCCGCCTGTTCCTGGGCGAGTGGGGGTACGCACTGCAGTAGCGACGCGACCACATGGTCCATGGTGTTGTGGTCGTCGTTGTGGAGGATGACGACCCACGGTGGGACGTGACGAAGGATCGTCTCCGGGTCTACGTCGATGGTTGGCGCGGCCTGGTAGCCCGGCATTCGTCCTACCTCAACAGCCGGCCGCCGTCGACGGGGAGCACAACCCCGGTGACGTAGCGGGCAGCGTCGCTCGCGAGGAAGACGGCGGCCCCGGCGATGTCATCCGGCGCGGCGAAACGGCCGAAGGGGATGTCGGCGCGCAGCTTTTCGCCCCAGCGGCTCTGGAAGAGCTCCTCCGTGAACTCCGTATCGGTCCAACCGGGAGCGATGGCGTTCACACGAATGCCGCGGTCGGCCCATTCGAGGGCCATGGACTTCGTGAGAAGGTGCATCCCGGCCTTGGACGCCCCGTAGACGCCGAGGCGTTCGAGCGGCGCCACCCCGCCCGCGGAGCTAACATTGATGATGGCTGCCGGCCGCTCTGCCGCGAAGACCCGTTTCGCGAACTCGACCGAACTGAAGTAGGTGCCGCGCAGATTGACATCCACGACCTGGTCGAACTCCTCGACGGTCACGTGCTCGGCGCGTTTGAAGTAGGGGCTAATGCCAGCGTTGTTCACGAGGATGTCGACGGAAGCGACCGCCCAGCAGGCGTCCATGAGCGCGGCGATATCCGCCGGGTCCGCGTTGTCACATCGACGGGCGATGGCGTTTGGCCCAAGACTGTTCGCAGCCTCGATCAGCGCCGCCTCGCCACGGGCGGTGATGAACACACGGGCGCCGCGCGCGATGTAGGCGGCGGCGATCGCATAGCCGATGCCGCGCGAACCGCCAGTAACGATCGCAGTCTTGCCTTCGAGCGAGAAGATGTCGGTCACGTGGGGAGTGTAGCAACCGGCGAACTGAAGGGGTGAACCGCAAAGACACGAAGATGTACGAAGGACATGAATGCGTGTGGGAGAGAGTGAGCAACGCCGATCTCTGGTGAAGGCATAAGACCTGCCACCAGACGGCCGGCCCTGCTACCGTGGCGAGATGCCAAGACTCCTCGACCCGGCTGCCGCCGAAGCCCACCTGCGGGCCGCGGACCCGGTGATGGCCAGGCTGATCGAGAGCGTTGGCCCAATGGAGCCCGCGAGACCCGAGTCCTACGAGCCCTTCCGGGTCCTCACGCGGGCGATCGTCTTCCAGCAGCTCAGCGGCAAAGCCGCGGAGACGATCTTCGGCCGGTTCGTAGCGAAGTTCGGCGGGGCGGCGTTTCCCGACCCGGCCGCGGTGCTCTCCCTGCCGGAGCCGCTGTTCCGCGAAGCCGGGCTTTCGCGCCAGAAGACCGCCGCGCTGTTGAGCCTCGCCGAACATTTCGGCTCTGGCGAACTGGCTGCGGAGGCGCTCCTGGAGTGGGAAGATGAAGACGTGATCGCCCACCTCACACGCGTACGGGCATCGGACGCTGGTCCGCGGAGATGTTCCTGCTGTTCCAGCTACAGCGCGCGGATGTGCTGCCCGTGAACGACGTCGGCATCAACCGCGCAATCATGAAACGATACGGTCTGGCGGCGATGCCGAAGCCGCCGGAGGTACTGGCGGTCGGCGCGCCGTGGCGCCCGTGGGCCTCGGCCGCCTGCTGGTACCTCTGGCGCTCGGAGAACACACAGCTCCCGGTAGGCCGGGCACGGCTCAGGAGGCCAATGCATGAGTGACAATGACGACGACGGCGGTTTCGGTGGAGACAGGCTTGAGGTCGATTTTCTGATCCTCGCCGATGCGGCTCAGGTGCAGAACGAGAAGCTCTTTATGCTCGGCGGCGGCTGGACGTTCGTGCGCGCGCAGACCTTCCCGGCGGTGCACCCCATGAGCGTGGCGCTTGGCGTGCTTGTGCCCTGGATGCAGACGAACCAGCGCCATAAGTTCCGGCTGGAGGTGCGCAACGAAGATACGAAGGCGGTCGTTGTCACCGCCGAGGGCGAATTCGAGCAAGGGCGGCCGCCGGGCATTCCGCCGGGGATGACGCAACGCGTAACGATGGCGTTCAACTTCGCCCTCCAGATAGAGGCGCCGGCACAGTTCGTGGCCGAGGTCTCGGTCAATGAGCAGCTGTTGAAGTCCCGTGGTTTCCGGGCGGTCTCCGCCGTGATGAATCCGGGGAGATAGGGCGCTCTCCCGCGCTATACTGTGAGCATGACCGCACTTCAGGCCTTACGTGAACGCGTTGAGCAACTGAGCGAAGACGAGGCCGCGGAATGGTTCGCGCGCATCGAGTGGGAGTCGACGGAGATGGACACGCTCACGGAGGAGGAGCTCGCTGACGCGCTCGCGGGGCGCGCGGAGCACCTTGCCGGTCAATCGATCGACGGCGAAGAACTGTTTCGCCAACTCGGGCTCGAACGCTGATACCGGTGCGGCGCCGGACTCCCGGCAGTCGCCAAGAGTAGCGCTCACTCACGTTCGCGGTATGGATCCTTCCGTGGCACCCGCTCGTGCCGCTGCTCCTCCGTGTTACAAACGTGCCTTCCCAGCCTGCCCGGGCGGCGTTGAGCACTCGCGGTATACTGTGGACATGACTGCACTTCAGGCATTGCACGAACGCGTTGAGCAACTGACCGAGGATGAGGCCGCCGAGTGGCTTGCCCGCATCGACTGGGAGTCGACCGAGATGGAAACGCTCACTGAGGCCGAAATGGAAGAAGTGCTGGCCGGGGAGCGCGAGATCGCGGCGGGCAACTGCGTGGACGGCGAGACGTTCCTCCGCGAGCTCGGCCTGTAGCCCGCAGCGGCGCCGTCGGCTGGGAGAGCCGCTCACCCACGGTCGCGGTACGGATCAGGTGTTGGCGCCCGCCCCGGCCGCCTGCTCTTCAGCGTGGTAGGAGCTGCGGACCAGCGGGCCGGATTCGACGTGGCGAAAGCCCATCGCGAGGGCGCGCTCCTTCAGCTCCGCGAACTCGTCCGGGCGCCAATAGCGGGCGATGGGCAGGTGTTCGGGCGTGGGGCGGAGGTATTGTCCTACGGTCAGGATGTCGACGCCCTGTCCAGCGAGGTCCTCGAAGACTGCGAGCAGCTCTTCTCGTGTCTCGCCCAGGCCGACCATGAGGCCGCTCTTGGTGAGCGCGCCCGGTGCAAGCTGCTTCGCCCGCCAGAGTAGCTCCAGCGAGCGCACGTACTCGCCCTGGGGGCGGACCTCGCGGTAAAGGCGGGACACGGTCTCCGTGTTGTGGTTCAGGATCTCAGGTTTCGCTGCCAGCACCGTGGCGAGGGCATCCCAGTTGCCCTTGAAGTCCGGGATAAGCACCTCCACCGTGGTCTCGGGCGCGAGACGCCGCGTCCAGCGGATGCACTCCGCGAAGATCGCTGCGCCGCCGTCCT
>JAYUAG010000200.1:0-11700 GCA_043741475.1 Thermoflexaceae bacterium
CGCCGCAATGACCTGCTCGTCCGGCTGGTGCTGGTTGATCTCCAGCGTGTACTGGGGCAAGTGCTTCAGACCGGCGACGATGTAGTCCCAGTCGACGTCCCCATCGCCGGGGGCGCGATGGTCGCCGATGCCGAGGACGTCATGCAGGTGTGCGCCTACGACGCGACGACCGTTCGCCGCCAGCCACTCTTGGCGGTCGATGAACCCGAGGCGGTGGAGCACCTCCACGTGGCCGGTGTCGTGCCAGTAGCCAGCCTCAGACTGATCGAGGCCATCGAGGACAAGGTCGTACTCCGCCGGGTGAGGGATTTCGTGGTAGTGGTAGCGATTCTCAACGCCGATCGTGATGCCCTGCGGCCTGGCAGCCGCCACCAGTTCCCGGAGCGAGCGCTGCGCGGCCGCCAGGTGTGGTTCGACGTTCGCCCGTCGCTGCTCGATGGCGGCAGCACGCGCCATGGCGAATTCAGGGTCGTCTGCGTGCCCGGAGTCGAAAAGGCGCCGCATGCGGTACTCCTCCGGGAACATCTCGCCGCCGGCCTCGACGTGCCCAAGGTGGACCACAACGCGCTTCGCCCCGACCCGCCCGGCCCAGTCGATACTCTCCTTCGCGTGGGCTATGGCGGCGCTCCGTTCTTCGTCGTCGAGGGCGGCGAGGTTCAGCTTGCCGTTGCCGTGGCCGTCCGGGAGCACTGAGCGCGGCGCAGGCTGGTGCACCGAGGTGATGGGGAGGACGTCTGCCTCGATGATCGCGAGGAACTTGGCGGCGTCCGTCGAGTGGCTGATCTCGATCGCTTCGTACCCGGCCTGGGCGGCGTAGCGGGCGAAGGCTGCGCCGTCCGCAAACCGCTCCTGCTGGGCGTACATGGTGGAGAGGGCGAGCGGTTTCACGGGCGTCTGTGCTCCGGTCCGGAAGTGGGAACGGCGGCGCCGCGCGCGATGCGGCTGAGTCGTCGAACGCCAAGCATAAAGGCTGATGCGCCGAAGGCCGCGAGAAAGCTCAAACCGAGCCCGAGGCCGTTGTCCAGCCCAAAGACGGGGACGGCGAGCGCGGCCACGAGGCCCGTGAACAAGCCGAGCGGCAGCGCGCCAAGCCCCGCCTCGCCGCGCGTGGCGACCGATAACGCCAGCCAGGGCAGGTAGGCGCACCCCAACCAGCCCGCAACGAACGCGGTCAGGAAGATCACATCGAAGATCATCGGCGGAAGCGTACACCGCGACGGGACGTCGAAGCGGGACAATCGTTGGCGGGCTGCGTCACGTCACGATGCGGGCGATATCGAAGTAGGTCATCACGACCACGCCGCCTAGGAGCAGCACGAAGCCGGCGAAGTGGACGATCGCCTCCTTCTCCGGGGCGATGCGCCGCCCGCCGCGCACGATCTCGAGCAACACGAAGAAGATGCGGCCACCATCAAGCATCGGCAGCGGGAGGACGTTGAAGACCGCGAGGTTGAGGCTCAGTAGGGCCGCGAGCTGGATCAGGGACCGCCAACCGGCTTGCTTGATGATGTCGCCGGTGACCGAAGCGATGCCGACCGGGCCCTGGAACGCAGGCCCGGTGTCGGCGCCGCCGCCACCGCCACCGAGGCTCACCTGGAGCTCGTTCTTCGTCAGGATGACGGTCTCCACGAGCGACCAGAAGCCCTTCTGGACCGCGGTCAGCGGGTTTTTGTAGCTGATGCTTTCCGTGTAGGGGAAGAGCAATCGGCAGTTGGTGGGGTTGCCTTCGGTGTCCACATCAGCGCAGGAGCCCGGCGCGCCGATCTTGACGCCTGTGGGGCCCTGGAGTGCGGGTGGGTGCCAGCGCGCGTAGACCTCTGCCTCCAACGTCGACCCGCCGCGCGTCAGTACCCAGGTCTGGGTCTTGCCGAGGTTGAGGCGGCTGGCATAGACCAGCTCGGAGGTGTTGTGGATCTGCCGCCCCTCTACCTCGTTCACGATGTCACCGGCCTGCACGCCCTGCGCGGGCTGCGACCCATCGCGCATCGTGCCGGAGACCCGCGCCTCCGCGGCCGGCGACCCCGGAGCAACCTGGACGATCTGGGCGAGCGAGAGCGAGCGTTCGCGTGGGATCATCCAGCCCGCGGCCATCAGGGCGATGGCGACGATGAGGTTCATGAAGACGCCGGCGAACATCACAGTCAGCCGCTTCCAGCGCACCTGGGCGGCAAGCGAACGAGGGTCGGTCGGGTCTTCTTCGCCGAGCAAGCGGACGAAGCCACCGATCGGCAGCCAATTCACGGTGTATTCGGTCTCGCCCTTCTTCCAGACGAGACCCTTCACGCGCGGAGGGAAGCCGAGGCCGAATTCGAGCACCTTCACGCCGAACATCTTCGCCGTCACGAAGTGGCCAAGTTCGTGAAGCATCACGAGCACGATCAGCACGCCAAAGAACGGCAGCGCCGATCGTGCGATTGCTGTGGGGTCGAAGGCTACGAGGAACATCAGGCGCTGACTCCCATCGCCACGGACGCGGCAAACCGCCGGCCCCAGGCGTCCGCTTCGAGGACGGATTCAAGATCAGGATCGGCAGTCCCTTCGTGCCGCTGCAGGGTGGCATCGATTACGCGCGGGATATCGAGAAAGCCAATCTCGCGGTCGCGGAACCGCTGCACCGCGACCTCATCGGCGGCCGCCATCACGGCCGGGTAGGTGCCCCCCCGCTTGCCGGACTCCATAGCGAGGCCGAGGCAGGGGAAACGCGAGAGGTCTGGTGTGCCAAAGTGCAGTTGCCCAATCGCGGCAAGGTCGAGCGCCGGGGCGGGCGGGACGGGCATGCGTTCGGGGTAGGCGAGGGCGCACTGGATCGGCAGACGCATGTCCGGCACACCGAGCTGGGCCTTCACGCTGCCATCCGAAAACTCCACGAGCGAGTGCACAATCGATTCCCGGTGGAGCACAACTTCAACCTTCTCCATGGGGACGCCGAAGAGCCACATGGCTTCGATCGTCTCCATCCCTTTGTTCATGAGGCTGGCGCTATCGACGGTGATCTTCGCTCCCATGTTCCACGTCGGGTGGTTCAGGGCCTGTTCAGGGGTAACGGCGGCGAGCTGGGCGACGTCGAAATCGCGGAACGCGCCGCCGCTCGCCGTCAGGAGGATGCGCCTGATCTCGTGCTGTTCTTCGCCCCAGAGACACTGCCAGATGGCGGAATGCTCCGAGTCGACCGGGCGCATGTCGCCGCCGCCTTCGAGCATGGCGCGGCGGACGAGGTGACCCGCCATGACGAGCACCTCTTTGTTCGCGATCGCGACCGGCCGCCCCGCGCCCAGCGCCGCCAGCGTGGGTGTAAGGCCCGCGACGCCGGCCGTGCCGACAAGGACGAGGTCCACTTCGGGGGCGACGGCCATCTCATCCATCGACGCCCAGCGCGTGGGGCAGGAGTCGATCGCGTCGTCGAGCCCGCTCGATCGAGCCTCGGCGCAACAGTACGCCGGCCGGAACTCCGCCACCTGGCGCGCGAGTTCGTCGCAGTTGTAGCCGGCCGCGAGCGCGGCCACCGTGAACCGCTCGGGCAGCTGGCGGATCACGTCGAGGGCCTGCCGACCGATCGAACCGGTAGAGCCAAGCACGGCGATGCGAATCGGCGAATGGTTCATCTCCGGTCATGGTACACGACGATTACCGTCGATACGCGTTCACGGGCGTGGTTCACGGTTTTGCATGAAGGGTAAGAGAATCCCCTCTCCCCCCAAAGCGTCCGACCCTGCGGATTCCGAACCGCGCGCGTAAGCAAAGCGGGTGGTGGCGACCATGCCCGGCGACGGGATCGACCATGTCCCGGCCGCCGTGTGATACAGCCCGCTCCGTGACCGTCGCGGTTCGGACAGGCGCCGCGGCCGTCTGCGTTCCACGCAAACCCGCTTCCCGCGTTCGCAACGCGAACTGCGCCTTGAGGCAGAGGCCCGTGCGTCTCGCTAAGATGGTCTTATGGCAGAGACCGAACGCTGGGTAGAGGTCTGGAAGGGCAACGACCCGAAGGAGACGGGACACATCCTCGAATCCGCGGGGATCGAGATGCGCATCGCCACAAGTTCACACCTCAGTGGCAGCCTCGGTGTGTTCGGATGGTTCCGAAGGCCCGTGCTGGCCCGCCTGCTGGTGCGCAGCGACGATAAGGTTCGCGCGCACGAAATCCTCCGTGGACAGACCCCGAAGGAGCACCAATGACGGTGAGGCGTCATTCGGAGGCCGGGCTGAGGCGCAGGCCCCGCCATCGACGGCTGAAACAACGCTGGGAGCCGGTCTGGGTGGGCGAAGAGGCCGTCGTGTACGTGGTCGCCGGGCGGCTCCAGGAGTCAGGCGTCGCCACGCGCGTCACGCGTCTTGCGGCGGAGCCGCGCAGCGCGCTCGCGATCAATGAATCACGCTCCGCCATCCTCGTTCCCGCAACACAAGCCGATGACGTCCGCGCACTGCTGCGCGAGCGGGGCGAGACGGGCGTAGTCGACGAACCCGGCGACCACGTGGTCGAGAATGCGAGGTCACTGCTCAGGGCTCTTCCACTGCTGCTGCTGGTCGCGGCGGCCATCATCCTGGTCTACGTAGTACGCGGCTAGCGAGGCACGGCTGACCGTGGCCGGGTCCACGGGGTGCATGCGGACGACGAGTGTCCCTTCCCACTCGGCTGCTGCCTTGGATCCTGCAGATCCGAACCGCGCGCGTAAGCAGGCGGGTTGCGGCAACCACGCCCGGCGACGGGATCCACCACTTCCTGGCCGGCGTGAGACACAACCGGCTCCGTGCCGTCGCGGTTCGGACCGGCCGCATGGCCGTCTGGGTTTCCCGTGAACCGCACCTGAGCCGGGACGCCCGCCCTCACGCCGCGTAGAATCGGCCCGCAACACACCGCAACGAAGGAACCGCCATGCAGATCGCACCCATCCCCACGCTCGACCCTGAGATTAACGAAACGCGCGCCGCCACGGCGAACATCGTCACCCACTACATCATCCCCAACGAAGATCGCCTGCGTGATGGGCGCGACCCGGGGACGGCGACGCTTCGCCACGAGATCCAGGAAGCGGTGAAGAAGGCGAACCTCTGGGCGCCGCACCTGCCCAAGGAATACGGCGGCATGGGCATCGGCTTCATGAAGCACGCCTACATGAACGAGATCCTCGCCTGGAGCCCGTTCTCGAACTCGCTCTTCGGCGTCGTCGCCCCGGATTCCGGCAACCAGACGATCCTGATCAAGTACGGCACCGAGGAGCAGAAGCGGAAGTGGCTCGACCCCCTCATCGCCGGCGAGATTCGCTCCTGCTTCTCCATGACCGAGCCGGACGCGCCGGGGTCGAACCCCTACGCCATCCAGACTCGCGCGGTCCGCGACGGCGACGACTGGGTGATCAACGGGCGCAAGTGGTTCACCTCGGGCGCGAAGGGCGCCGCCTTCGCCATCGTCATGTGCCGTACGGAAGATGTGGACGGCCAGGGCGGTACGCGCGAAAAGATGACGCAGATCATCGTCCCGACGGACACGCCGGGCTTCAACATCATCCGCAGCGTCCCCGTCTGGGGCCATGACAGCAACCACTGCGAGATCGTCTACGACAACGTCCGCGTGCCAGTCACGAACCAGCTCGGGCGCACGGGCACGGGCCACCAGGCCGCCCAGGACCGTCTCGGGGCGGGCCGCGTCTTCCACTGCATGAACTCGGTCGGCCAGATGTGGCGCGCCTTCGACTTGATGGTGCGGCGCTCGATCTCCCGCGAAGTGCACGGTGGCAAGCTGGAAACGAAGCAGTTCATCCAGGGCTTCATCGCCGATTCCTACATCGACATCCAGGCGGCGCGGTTAATGACGATCCATACCGCCCAAGTGATCGACAACGGCGGCGATTCGCGGACCGACATCTCTGCGCTGAAGATCTTTGTGCCCGCGGCGATGGAACGGGTCGTGGACCGCGCAATCCAGGTGCACGGCGCAATGGGCGTCTCAGGGGACACACCGCTCGCGGGAATGTTCACGGGCGCGCGCACCCTTCGCATCGCCGACGGTCCGGACGAAGTGCACAAGATCCTGATCGCGAAGAACGTCCTCAAGCGCTACCACGACGGCATGAGCTGGGACTTCGGGGTCTAGGAGTCGGGACCGCTCGCGGCCGCAGCTGCCCGGCGCGTCAGGCCGCGATTCCGCATTCGCGTTGTCGCGAGGGCAATCGTCGCGGCCGCGACTGCCGCTGCTGCGTGCTGGAAATCGTAAAGACGATGCCACCAGACCATCCGGCCGGCGAGGATTGCGATAAACACCACGGCGCTGACAAGCCGCGGCCACCGCGGGAGCGCTATCACGAGCGCGGCCAGGCACGCAAGCGACCCGGATGAACTGCCGGAGTCGGGCTCGGCCAGGAGCCTCCTGGCGTGCTCGCTCCCTTCCCCGGCGGCGATGCGCAGCGCCACGAGCGCCGGGAGCGTGCTCAGCCAGTCGCCGGCGAAGAACGCGACGACGACACGACGGGTCCCTAGCGACCACTCCGCGAGGGGGACCGAGAGCACCGAGATCCCGACTCCCGCCGCGGCGAAGCCCGAATTCGCGGGGATGAACGGGCTCGTGAGCAGCCGATACCACTGGAAATTCGTGAGCGACGGCCAGGTCAGCGCCAGCCGGTCCTTGAGCGCGGGCAGTGCATCTGGATCGTAGTGAGTAACCACTTCCAGCATGACCGTTGCGGCGACAAGACCCATACCGAACCAGGGCCAGTGTCCGGTGCGAACGTGCCTCACGATGACCGCGCCAGCTGGCCAGTCGCCTTCCGACGCCGCCGAAGAGATATGGCCGGCATCGGCAACGACCCGCCACGTTCACCGACGCGGGCCACGGCGAGGGCCACCTGAGGAAGCTGCACGTCGCTACGATAGACCAGGTAACGCGGCTCCCAGCGGGGGCGCCACTTCTCCTTGTAGGTTCGCAATCCCTTGAAGTTGAAGGCGCGCCCGCCGCGTTCGTAGATCAGTCGTAACGCCGCCGATGCGGGCCCTGCGCTGTCGACATTCGCGAGTGGGGCGAACCCGAGGTTCATCCCCTCGCGGCCTTCCTCCCGGAAACGCTCGGCCAGCCGAACAAGAATGAGGTCCATCACTCCGGCGGGAGAATCCGGCCGGCGGCGCATCAGGTCAAAGTTGCCGTTGGCGCCGGCAAACGAGGGCAGGACGTTGACGAATGCGGCGATTCGGCCACCGGCTTCGCGGGCAACGAGGACCTTCGTGGCGCGGAGGTAGGCGGGGTTGAAAGCGCCGAGCGTGAAGGTTCGCTCGCGGTGGCCGCCAGCCTGTAGCCACGCGTCCGAAACCTCCCGCAGTTCAGCCATCGTGGCGTCGTCGATGGGGGCCGGCAGTTCCTCGACGCGCACTCCATCGTTTGCGAGCTGATTCACCGTGTGCCGGATGTGCTTGAAGCTCTTACCGCCGAGGGAGAACGCGGCGAGCGGGATGATGCCCTCCTCGCCGACCTTCATGGCCCGCAGCCCTGCCCCCTTGAGAAGGTCCGCGCCCGCCTCTGTGACCTGCCAAAAGCAGAACGCCCAGCCGTTCAGGTCGCAGAACTGAGCGAACTCGCTCGCGGCGAGGGCGCAGGACGCAGGCGGGCCAACCGGTTCGCCCAGCGCTACCGCAATGTGCCCTACGACGCGGTAGCTGATAAATGCGAGGCCATCCTCGGAAAAGAAGATTGATTTGTCCTCGAGCAGGTGAAAGTACGCCAGCCCGTTCGCGCCATAGGCATCGAGGATCGTCCGCACCCGCCGCCGGTCGTCAACGCCGGTAAGGCGGCGATACGCCACCGGTCGGAACAGCAGAATCACGCCCACCGTGAGCACGGCGGTAGCCAGCACCCGCACCGAGGCAATGAACCAATCGCCATAACGAGTCTCGGTGTCGATCGTCGTGGCCGCCAGCACGAAGAGGAGACGCGCGGCGTTCTCAGCGGCCACGCCCAGCGAGTTGCCCTGGGCAAAGTCGTGATCGAGCAGGAAGATCCCGGCAACACCGTAGGTGAAGACGCCGAGTTCTCCCAGTGCCAACCAGAACAGTCCGGTACGAACACGCGCGGGATCCGAACGAGCGGGAAACCGCGACCGTTTGGCGAGCAGCAAGACGAGGATCGCCCCGGAGGCGACTCCCCCAGCGATATCGGCGCGCTTGAACGCGTGAAGGATGAGCGACGCCGCCGCAGCGGCCGTGGCGACGCGCCAGGCCTGGCGTTTCCCATGAAGTAAGCCCCAAATGCTTCCCAGCAACGCTACCACGGCAAGCAGGAGCAGAAATCGCGCTCCGTTCGCGACCGGGTGAGGGATCGCCTCGTGGATTCGGCCAAGCCGGATCGTGGCGTGGCGTCTGGCCGTCACGACGGTTTCAAAGACAGCGAAGACGAACACCGCCGCCGCCACGAGTCGCCGCGCTCGCCAGCCCGGGATGCCGGGACGTACCATCAGTCCGCCCCCGCCTGGTAGGCCAACGCCAGCCCACCCAGCGCGAACGGTACCCAGACCTCCAGCAGACGATAGCCGAGGACGGCCAGCGCAGCCTCCGGGCCGGGCACGCCGGACGACACCAACGCTACGCCGATGCCGGCCTCGGCGAACCCCAGGCCCGCTGGAAGGAAGCCCACAACACTGAAGACGACGCCCATGCAGTAACCGAAGAGGGGTGTGGTCACGCCCGTATGGACGCCGAGGGCTTCGAGCACGGCCCAGAGCATACCGACGCCGCAAAGGTCCAGGGCGAGAGCGACGACCGCGGCCGGGGCGGCACGCAGCGGGTCCTTCGTCAACGTGTGAAGAGCCGAATAGAGTTCGTCGTCAGCGGCGGGAGCGAGCGCGGGATGGCGCCGGAGCACCCGCCGAACGAATGCGGCCACGCGCTGGATTGTCCGTTCGAGTCGTTCCAGCGCAGCCTTGCTCCGCGAGGCGGCCACGAGGGCGCCAAGGGCGAAAGCGGTATACACGGCAAAGACCGCGCTCGCCCCCCACTCCGTCTTCGTCACCTCGCCATCGCTCCACGCAACCGCGAGAGAGACGCCCAGGAGCATCGCGAACACGAGGTGACTGAGCTGTGCCACGAGGAGATAGGCGACCGTCGCCAAACCCGGTGAGTGGCCCTTTCTCCGGGCGGTGCGCAACATCAGCGGCAGGCCACCCATGCCTCCTGAATTGACGACGACCATGTTCAGGAAGTGTCCACCCGTCGCCGGCAGCACGATGTCGCGCAGTCCCCATCGCAGCCCCACGGAACGGGCCGCAAAGAGGTGGAGCAAGACGTAGCCAGCGAGATAGAGGCCACACAAAGCGGCGGCGGCCGCGAGCCAGACGAAATTCGCCTCCCGGAGCGCCCGGCCGGCCTCCGGAACCTGGCGCCAGTGGAGGGCGACGAAAATGGCGCCAAGGGCGATGATCACCGCCAGCGCGACCCCGCGCCAGAGGCCCAAAGCGGGGCGCGTTTCATCTCCGGCTGGTAGACCGTCCCGGCCGTTCACGTCCGTAGGCACGAACGGATTCTTGCACTCGGCCGGGGCGGCGTCACTCGGCGGAGTACCAGGGCCGTTCGCAGTCTTAACCGTCGGCAGGTCAGACTTCACCATCTGCGGCTTCCGGCGCCGGGGCGATCGTGTTCGCGAAGCGTCCACTCGGAGCCGCCGCGCGCGATCGTTTCGTCGGCCACCACCGGTGTGGCAGCAACCCCTCGACAGCAATCGCAGTGTTCAATAGTCGCCGGGGTAGGCCGCTTTACGCACCAGGCAGAGGACGCCGTCTTCCTTGGCAAGGGCTTGCGCCTCGGGGAGGATGAGTTCCCCGTCGACACACGCGATCACGGGGATGCCCAGCTTACTGACGATCGCCGCCCGGCGCGCCGCCCGCCATACATCGGAAGTGTCCACGGTGACGGACAATTCGGTCAGAATCACGGATTCCGGAGCGTCCGGCTGGCGGCGTGGCCGCCCGATAACGCCCACATCGATCCGCATCAAATCGTCCCAATCCGCTTGAGCGATGGTTCCAGCGTCGTATGCATCCGATATCGGCGGGTAGTCCGCGAAGGGCACGTCGGTCCGAAACGTGAAGTGAGAACCAATTCGCGCTGGCAGTTTGCGTTCGTACTCAAACTCGTACATTCGGCCGGAGAACCGCCCAAGTTCGCCCCGCATGCTTCGGACCTCGCGGGCAATGGTCTTGAGTTCTTCGGCTACCTGAGCAACGATCCCCGGGAGCGCCTGAAAGTCATCGGAGATGATGGCGCCGCGCACGCGCTCCCGCAGGCTTGCGTCCTCACGGAGCAGGGCGATGAACTCTTCAATGTCGGAGGCTGTGAGGGCCATACAACCACTATAGCGGTCGGCGGGTGGATCCGGCGGGACGGCGGCGGCGGTGAGTTGAAGGCGCGGTTCACGTCCGTAGCCTGCATCGGCGACAGCGGCTAGAGTTTGGCCGGTCGGCCAGTTTCTGGTCGCCCGCGGCGCACCACCGCCACCTCGATAGCTCGTCACGGAGTCAACCATGAGCACCAGGACCCGGGCGATGCCGTTCACCGTACGGCCAGCCGAGAGAATCGAAGGCCTGAAAGAGCAGATCGTGGCCGGTGGCGACGAAGCGCAGAAGCTGCGCCGCCTCCCCGCATGGCTTGCCGACGTGCTGATCGACGACGGTCTGTTCCGATTCGCGATCCCTGAAGTGCTCGGCGGCGAAGGCGCGAGTCTGCGGGAAGTGATCGAGACGATCGAGGCGATCGCTGCGATCGATGGCTCGGTGGGCTGGAACGTGATGATCGGCTCGGAGATCAACGCCATGGCAGCGGGCGGAATGCCCGACGACCTCGCCAAAGAGGTCTACATCGACAATCCGCGCGTTATTATGTGCGGTGGGGGCGGCCCCGGCACGAAGCCCGCCCGCGCAGTCAAAGAAGCTGGCGGCTACCGCGTCTGGGCCCAGTCTTCGTTCCAGAGCGGCTGCCACAACTCTGAGTGGTGCTTCCAATCGGCGACCGTGTACGACGGCGACACGCCCGTCCTCGGAGAAAACGGATTACCGATCCTCCGCACGTTCTTCATCCACAAGAGTCAGTTCGAGATCCTCGACACGTGGGATGTCGCCGGCATCCGCGGGTCGGGCAGCCACGACGTAAGGGTGGACGGCGCCTTCGTCGACCCGCATTGGGAGCCCGTGCAACTCATGTTGCCGGCCCGCCATGCCGCCCCCGCGTACCGCATCTCGATCTCGATGCGTCTTTCCTACAACAAGGCGGCGGTTGCGCTGGGGGTGGCACGGGGCGCGCTGGACGCATTCACCGAACTCGCTTCGAACAAGACGCCCTGGATGACCTCGTCGCGGCTGGCAGACCGCGCCATCGCCCAATACCGCCTGGGCGAGGCGGAAGCGACTTTGCGGGCGGCCCGCGCCTTCGTCATGGAAGCGATGGACGGGCTTGAGGCGTCGCTGGCTCACGGCGAGCCGGAACCGTCGTTCGAAGCGGTCAAGATCGGGCGCCTCGCCTGTACGCATGCAGCCAATACCGCCATGCACGTCGTCGACCTCGTCCACAACACCGCCGGCACGAGCGCCGGCTATATGGCGAATCCCCTCGAACGGAAGCTGCGGGACGCCCACGCCTGCGCCTCACACCGCTGGGTGGCCCATTCCCTCTACGAGGAGCTCGGCAGGCTGTTCCTGGGCCACCCGCCGACGATCGCGTTCTTTTGAAGCCCGG
>JAYUAG010000201.1:0-5056 GCA_043741475.1 Thermoflexaceae bacterium
CGGGTTCCGCCGCACAGCGATTGAGCGGCGGCAACGACCGGCACGATGGCGGCCAAGCAGGGTGTCGTCGCCCCAGCATGACGCGACCGCCCGCGGGCACAGCGGCCCGCAGCTACGCGAGCCTGCTTAACGGACGGCAAGGAGCCGCTCGGCCGGCCCGCGACGCGTGCGACCGCCATCGGCGGGCTCGATGATGGGGGCGCCGGGCGGCGGCTCCGTTCAACGCACCGCCAGCAGAATGCGGTTCGTCCCGGCCTGCCAGATGGCGCCAATCTCGCGGAAGCCGGCGTCACGCAGCGCCGTAACGTGCAAGTCGAAGATCGGCGACACCGGCCGTTCCTTCGACGCAAAGCGGCGTTCACGCTCGGCCAGCAGCGGCGCCAGCGATGGCTCCTGTCTCATGGCGTCCCACCACTCCTCCGCCGTCTCGATACCGCGCGTGGCGAATGACTCGTCCGACCAGTCCCGCTCCTCGGCGTCCTGAGCCAGCCGCTGAAATGTAGGGAGGTCGGGCCCGAAGGCCATATTATCGCCGTTGAGGAACAGCCCGCCCGGCCGCACCAACCTGCCGAGGTCCTGGTAGACACCGAAGAGGTGCGCGGCGGGCAACCAGTGGAGGGCGCGGTGGTACTGAGCGCCACGTCCACCTGCGGCTCGCCCAAAGTCTCCAGCCAACCCGCCGACCCGAGATCGGCGTCAACCCAGCGCACGCGGCCATCCCTCGTGCCGAGCGCGCCCTGTCCGAGCGCGAGCATCACAGGGTCGATAGCCACGGCAACGCAACGGGCGCCGGGGAACCGTGCGACGAGTCGCTGGCTGATCGAGCCCGGCCCGCAGGCGAGGTCCAGCGCGACGAACTCGTCCGGCGGCAGGGTCTCCAGGACGCCAAACGTCACCCGAAAGCGCTCCTCGCGCTCCGGCACATAGCCCGCCTGCTGGGCATCCCAGCGTCGCAGCCAGCTTTGCCAATCGATCTGTTGTGGAACGGTGGTCGTCATCGCGTCGCGCCTCCGTCATGCCCGCGTCGAATTGGTGTGGCTGGGGGCAGTCAATGCCAAGTCTGTGAAGAACAGACATTCGGATCCCTGCGATGCTACTCGCCGAAGAAAGCGACGCTCGACCCCGGACGCGCTCGCGCGAACGTGGCCGACACGTAGCAGCACGTGGGAGACGACGTTCGAGCGCCCCGGGCCGGTCTAACTCGGGTCGATCCGGTGCCAGATGCGCATCAGGATGAAGCCGGCGCCGCCGATGAAGGCCAGCGCCCCAAGGACCGGGAGCACGGTGGTCAGCCAGTCGATGCCCGCACCCTCTTCCTTCGATTCGGCGGGCACGGATAGCTGGTTGGTGATGCTGCGGATGCGCGTGAAGAGCGTGTCCGCGGGCAAAATCAGCGTATCGCCGCGGTTGAGCGCGAGCGCGAGCGTGACGCCGGAGGCGCTGTCGATCAGGTAGGCGCGCTCGGGTTCAGGGAAAGGGACGGAACCGCCGGAAGACTTCGCCATGACCACCAGCCGTGTGCCCGGCCCAGCGTAGATGCCGGGGTTGAGGCACGGGCCTGGTAGGGTCAAATTGAAGGAGATGAGGGCGGCCGAAGGGTTCCCTTTGAAATAGGCGATCGGCCTCAGGCGAAGCGTGGCCCGATCCTCGCCCGGCCCCGATACGGCGTCGACCACGTCGCCCAGCACTACGAGGTCCGAATCACGGATGCGCTGGGTCAGATCCTCATCCGAGGCCGGGCCGGGGCAGTGCACCTGGGCGGACGCGCTGGCGACCGGCCAGAGGACGGCCACAGCGAGGGCGACGAACGCCAGCGTGCTAGCCGCGAGCCTCAGCAAACTGGTAAATCTTCCCTTCCGTCTTAATCGAGGGCGCCACCATCATCTCCGCCTGCTGGAACTCGCGGATGTTGTGGGCGCCGCACATGCCCATCGCCGTGCGGAGGGCGCCGACGAGGTTTTCCGTGCCATCGGTACGGCTGGTCGGCCCATAGAGCACCTTCTGCAGGGTCGTGTTGACGCCGACGGAGACGCGCGTCCCGCGGGGGAGGTGCGCGTGTGGCGTCGCCATGCCCCAGTGGTAGCCGCGGCCGGGCGCCTCGGTGGTGGCGGCGAAGGGCGAGCCCATCATGATCCCGTCCGCGCCGGCGGCGAAGCACTTGCAGACGTCGCCACCCGTGCGGATGCCACCATCGGTGATGATCGGGACGTAGCGTCCGCTCTCCTGGAGGTAGTAGTCGCGGGCCGCGGCGCAATCGATCGTGGCCGTCACCTGGGGGACGCCGATGCCGAGCACTTCACGGCTCGTGCAGGCGGCGCCCGGGCCGACGCCGACGAGCACCGCGTTCACTCCCGTGCGCATGAGAGCGAGAGTGGGCGCGAAGCCGACGGTGTTGCCAACCACGACGGGGATGCGAATGTTCTTGAGCAGCTTGTCGAAGCGAAGGCCTTCGACGCTGGACGACTCGTGGCGCGCCGACGTCACGGTGCTCTGAACCACAAGGATGTCGCCGCCGGCCTCCTGGATGAGCGGCGCAAGACGCTTCGTAATCATCGGCGTAACGGAGACAGCGGCGACGGCGCCACCGGCCTTTATCTCGTGGATGCGGCGGGCGATCAGGTCATCGCGTACAGGCAGCTGGTACGCGCGTTGCAGGATCGCCGTTGCTTCTTCCCGGTTGACCGAGGCGACTTCCTGAAGAATGGAGCTGGGGTCGTCGTAACGACACCAGACACCCTCGACGTTGAGGACTCCGAGGCCGCCGGCCTTGTGCATAGCGACCGCGAAAGTGGGGTCGACGACGGCGTCCATGGCGCTGGCGATGAATGGGATAGAAAAGCGATGAGGCCCGATTTCGAGCCCCATCGTGACCATCTCCGGGTTGATCGTGACTTCGCCGGGGACGATCGCCACTTCATCGAAACCGTAGGCCCGGCGGAGTTCTTTGAACTGCGGGACGGGGATATCAGCGGCGGTAAACGGCGCATGGCCGCGCTCCAGTCGGTCGGAGGCGGCGGAGGAGAGGGAAGCAACGGTACTCAATTGGAGGCACACCCTGGGAGAAAAGGTGAGGCGCCATCGCCTTTGTTCGAGTTTAGGCAGCGCCGGAGCGGGCGGTCAACCAGAATCGCCATTTGCGCTTCGGTTATGCTGAGTGGCGTGACCGAGCCGCCCGTTCGACCGCTCCTCAAGCCCGGCCTTTACATCGTTGCAACGCCGATCGGGAACCTGGAGGACCTTTCTCCCCGCGCGCGTCGCGTGCTCGGCAGCGCAGATATCGTCGCGGCCGAGGACACGCGCACCTCGGGACTGCTGGTGCGGCTCTCCGAAGGACGGGGCAGACTCCGCAGCCTCACCGAATTCAACGTCGAGCAACGAACGCCCGAACTGCTGGCCGAAGCACAAAACGGGGTCGTCGCACTCGTGAGCGACGCGGGCACACCGCTCATCAGCGATCCCGGAGCGCGGCTGGTGGCGGCGGCACACGCGCAGGGCGTCCGCGTCATCCCCGTGCCAGGGCCCTCCGCGCTCGCAGCGGCGCTTTCCGTCGCGGGATTCGATGGTGACGCTCACTCCCTCGGCTTTCTGCCACGTCCCACGGGAGAACGTGCAGCGCGGCTTCGATCGGCCGCAAGCAACGCAGCAGTGATCGTGTTCTTTGAGAGCCCGGCGCGGCTGGCGAAGACGCTGGGCGAGCTCGTCACGCTCCTCGGAGACCCGGAGGTCGCCGTTTGCCGCGAACTGACGAAGACCTACGAGGAGGTCGTGCGGGGGCCGGCGAGCGCACTCGCCAAGCGTTTCGCCGGAGCGCGCGGGGAGTGCACGGTCGTGGTGCGCTGCCCGCCGCCGCCCGAGAGCGACGAAGCGCAGATCGTGGCCTATCTGGCGGAGATGCAGCGGGCGGGCGCGCGCCACACTGCCGCCGCCGCGGAAGCCGCCCGCCGTTTCGGTGTCACCCGTGAACGCGCCTACGGCCTCTGGCCAACGGACGGGTAGAACACGGCTTGTGGTAGCCGTCGGCCACCGTGCCGACGGGCGATCGTGCCATGCCAGGCGCTGTGTACGTCCCGAGATCGTTCGTCCGTCCGCGACCACAGCGGGTCGCGGCTACCCGATCGTTTTAGTCGTCGTCCTCGTCGTCGCCGAAGAGCACGTCGTCCGTTTCGTCTGCCCAGGCGATCGCCTTCAACTGGATCGGCACGGCAGCGGAGATTTCGACGATCGGGAAGATCGTGAAGTCCATCGTGTCGGCGTAGGCCGAGGTCGCTTCGAGCATCGCCTCGTTGGTCGCCTCGACGATGGCGAAGCCGTGCATCCCATCGACCGCGTTCCAGTGCCCCTGAAAGGTCAGGCCCACGGGTGGCGTCCACTGGCCAAAGCGCCCCAGGCTGGTGCGGTTGTCCGCGACTTTGTAGGTGATCATTGCGAGCATTTAAGAGTCCTCCTGTTGGTCGTGACAGAGTACGCCCTTCGTGCGAACGCTGATCAGCCGCCGGGCCGGTCGCGGAGCGAGGCTCCAAGAGTGGGGCGCGATGGACGGGGGCCGACTGCATCGGGGCCAGATAAACTCAGCCGCCTGTTGAACGGCCGCGCTGGAGGTCGCGCAGCTCGCGATAGCCGATCATCCTCGCGCCCTTCGCAGCGATGAGCGCCGGGAGTTCGCCCAGGAACGCCAGGTCGTCGACGCGTTCGGCCCAGTCCGGGTAGGCGCGGCAGAGGTCGGGGCCGTCGACAGCGGGGTGGGCGAGGAACTCGGTCATGCCCGGTCGCAGGGCACTGATCGCAGCCGTAACTGCGGGTCGCGACCCGACCGGGTTGAAGAGGAACTGGTCCGGGTAGAGCACGCCCTTCGCGTCGGCGAGTTCGCGTCCGCGGAGCCCGTAGTGCTGTTCGACGCGCGGGCCGCCCATGCGTAGTGGCAGCTGAAACTCCGCCGCGAGTTCGACGTAAATATCGAGGAAGCGCTGGTCGAGCTGCATCACGCCCATGTGCGCGTCGAGGTGGGTGACGTCGACGCCCCAGCGCAGCGCCTGTTCGACCTGGGCGCGGCACTCGG
>JAYUAG010000202.1:0-5052 GCA_043741475.1 Thermoflexaceae bacterium
CCAACCCCCCAAACCGCGCTGACCCCCTACAATGCCACCCCACACCACACACAGGACGGCCACCATGAAGTTCGGCATCTTCTATGAACTGCAGCTCCCCAGGCCCTGGGGGCCGGACAGCGAACATAACCTCGTCAAGAACGCCCTCGCCCAGGTCGAGCTGGCCGACGGGCTGGGCTACGACTACGCCTGGGAGGTCGAACATCACTTCCTCGAGGAGTACTCCCACTCCAGCGCGCCCGAGGTCTTCCTCGCCGCCGCCAGCCAGCGCACGAAGAACATCCGCCTCGGCCACGGCATCATCCAGCTCCCCACGAACCACCCTGCCCGCGTCGCCGAGCGTGTCTCCATGCTCGACCTCGTGAGCGATGGGCGCGTCGAGTTCGGCATCGGCGAGGGCTCGTCCGTCACCGAGCTCCACCCCTTCGACCGCAAGTTCCGCGATAAGCGCGCCGTCTGGGAAGACGCCGTCCGCGCGATCATGCCGATGTTCGGCGACGAGGGCGTCGAGTACCACGGCGAGTACTACGACTTCCCCCTCCGCAACGTCCTCCCCAAGCCGTTGCAGAAGCCGCACCCGCCGCTCTGGGTCGCCTGCTCGCAGCTGGAGACGATCGAGATGGCGGGCCGCCGCGGGATCGGCGCGCTCGGCTTCCAGTTCGTCAGCGCCGAGGCGGCGCGCGCCTGGGTGAACGCTTACTACAACAATTTCACGAAGCACCTGGAGAAGCTCGCCGACTACCAGTCGAACCCCGCGATCGCCGTCGTCAGCGGCTTCATGTGCGCGCCCACGGACGAAGAGGCGCTGCGCCGCTCGCAGGGCTGGACCTTCTTCCAGTTCTCGCTGATGTTCTACAACACCCACGGCCCGGTCGTGCCCGGCACGGTCAACATCTGGGAGGAGTACCAGGCCTGGCTGAAGACGGAGAAGGGCCAGGAAGCCTCGCGCAAGGGCGGCGGCCTGATCGGCTCACCGGCGACGATCCGCGAACGCCTGAAGCACTTCGAAGAGTCCCACGTCGACCAGGTGATCCTGCTCAACCAGGCGGGGAACAACACCCACGAGGACATCTGTGAGAGCCTGGAGTTGTTCGCCAAGGAGGTCATGCCCGAGTTCCATGGCCGCGAGCCGGAACACCAGGTCTGGAAGCGGGCCGTGCTGAACGGCGACCTCGTGCTTGAGGAAGTGGACACGCGGCAGTTCTGGGCGCCATCGAACCAGACACCATCGTCGAAGCTGAAAGCCGCGGGCATTACGCCGGAAGCAGCGGCTGCCGCCCGACCGTGAACGCGCGTGCTACGGGACTTCCGCAAATCAACATCCCCCTCTCCTCACGAAGTGGGAGAGGGGGCAGGGGGTGAGGGCCGGCTATTGCACCTTGAACGGCGGCTCGAAGAGTTTGTCGTCGATTTTGGTCGAGACTTCCGTCGCCACGATCTTGAGTGTTGCCGTGTCGATCGAGAGCATGAAGCCGTCCTTTTTGTCGAGGCAGTAGACGCCGTCGGCGGCGCCGCCGCTGGCCTGGAAGCAGCGCGCGTCGCGGCCGGCGATCTTCTTGCCGCCGATCTCCTTGTATTTAGCGTCGTCTTCGAAGGAGTCGTAGAGCGCGTCGTTGTTCGTGCCGGGCGTGTCCGCGCCGCCGCTGGCGCTCTTGAAGCAGGCGCCTTCCTTCCCCTGGGGGATGCAGCTATAGGCGTTCACGCCGTCATCGATGATGATGAAGGCGCTGCCGTCCGCCTGTTTGATCGCGATGTAGGACTTCGGCGGCTTCTGAGCGATCGTCCAGGTGGCGTCGCTGCCGCTGCTCTTCACCGCGTAGGTGGCGGCGAAGGTGGCCTCCTTGCGCTGCTTCACGAGCTCTTTGCCGCCGAGGCCGCCCGCCGGCTGGTCGCCCTGTTTCGCGGTGGGCGCCGTGGTGGACTTGCCTCCACCTGCGGTCGCCGCCGCGGTCACGTCTCCGGTGGTGGAGGCGTCCTTGCCGTCATCGTCGTCGCCACCACAGGCGGCCGCGAGCACGACCGTTGCCGCCATTGTCAGCGTCGCTGCCACCAGCCCGAGTCGTCCCAACATGTCCTGCCCCCGTGGATAATGTACCTCTAAGGTCGTCCGGCGCGGCGTTGCAAACCAGTGGGCCCGAGCGATGCTGGGCGTGCGGCCACAGGTGCAACCACCGGGCAGCTTTCGTCCGTCCGTGGGCACAGTGGCCCACGGCTACCGATGCCGTCGCGGTCCGCGGGTATCGCGGTGTTCCGACCCTCCGGTACTCCGATACTCCGACACCCGTTATCGTTCGCCCGCAGCGAAGTATTTTCAGGAGCCTCTCTATGTCCGAACTCAACGTGAAAGTCCACGCCCTCCTCCTCGACCAGATAGAACGGGGGACGCAGCTCGGCGCCCAGGTCTGCGCCTACCGCAACGGCGAACGCATCGTCGACACGTGGGCGGGCCCGATGGGCGCTGACGACCCGCGGCCGGTCGACGGCGACACGCTCTTCTCCAGCTTCTCGACGACGAAGGGCGTGGCCGCCACCGCGCTCCACATCCTCGCCGACCGCGGGCTGATCGATTACGACACGCCCGTCGCGCAGTACTGGCCGGCGTTCGCGCAGAACGGCAAGGAGAAGATCACCGTCGCCCAGGCGATGACCCACCAGTCCGGGCTCCACGCCGTGCCACGCCCGTTGACGATCGAGTTCGTCACCGACTGGGAGGCGGGCCTGCGCTGGATCGAGGAGGGCACGCCCGCCTGGGAGCCGGGGACGGCGACGGGCTACCACGCGCTGACCTACGCCTGGGTGGTCGGCGGGATTGTCCAGGGCGCCTCTGGCCGGCACATCCATGACGTCATTCAGGAAGACATCGCCGTGCCGCTGGACATCGATGGCTCGATGTACGTGGGCATCCCGGACGGCGTCGAGGAGCGCCTCGCCACCCTGCAGACCGCGGCGCAGCAAAACGAAGGCGGCGAACCGCCCGCGCCCCTGCCCATCCCGCCCGACCACGACTTCTTCAAGGCGATGCCGCCCGATTCGCAAGTCGACTACAACGACATGCGCGTGCGCAAGGCCTGCATCCCGAGCGCGAACGGTCACTTCAGCGCCCGCGCCCTCGCGAAGATGTATGGGGCGTTGGCGAACAACGGCGCCATCGGGGGCGCGCGCCTCGTCTCCAGCGGACGCATCCCGTTCATGCAGCGCATCTACACGCGCGAACCCGACCGCGTGATCATGGGCATGCCCATCGCCAAGGGCATCGGCTTCTTCATGGGCGGGAAGACGGGCGGCGTCCACGGCGCAACGGGGCCGCGCGAGTCCGCCTTCGGCCACCCCGGCGCTGGCGGCTCGATCGCCTTCGCCGACCCTGAAGTGGGACTCTCCATCGCGGTCACCATCAACCGCATGCAGACCACGCTGACGGCCGAGGGTCCGACCTTCGAGCTGTGCGAACTGATCCGGAATGAACTGGGGGTGAACGCGTGACCCGCTTAGACGTGAACGACGCCGTCCAATCGCTCATCGACCGGCAGGTGGAGGACGGGCGCCAGCTTGGCGTCCAGGTCTCTGCTTTCAAAGACGGGAACGCTGTGGTCGAAGCGGTCGCGGGACAGATGGGGCCGGACGACCCCCGGCCCGTGCGTCCCGACACCCTCTTCCTGAGCTTCTCGATGACGAAGGGCGTCTCCGCGCTCGCCCTTCACCAGCTCGCCGACCGCGGGGAACTCGACTACGAGGCGCCGGTCGCGAAGTATTGGCCCGCGTTCGCGAAGAACGGCAAGGGTGCAATCACGGTCGCCCAGGCGATGAGCCATCAGATCGGGCTGCACGCGATGCCCGAGCCGTTCGCGCCCGAGCACATCACCGACTGGGACGCCGGCATCAAGCGCATGGAAGAGGCGCGGCCCGCCTACCCGCCCGGCACGAACACCGGCTACCACGCCGTCACCTATGGTTGGATCGTCGGCGGCATCGTCCAGGGCGTCACCGGGCGGCACATCCGCGACGTGATTCGCGAGGAGATCGCCAAGCCGCTCGGCATCGCCGACGAGATGTACGTGGGTATCGACGACGGCCTCGAAGCGCGCCTGAGCACCCTGCAGTTGATCCGTTTCGGCGACGGGCTGGGGCTGGCGCCGGACCATGACTTCTATAAGGCGATGCCCGCGGACATGTGGCCCCACTTCAATTCGATGCCCATGCGCAAGGCCTGCCTGCCCTCGGGCAACGGTCACTTCACCGCTCGGGCGCTGGCGCGGATGTACGCCGCTCTCGCGGGCGATGGCAGCGTCGACGGCGTCCGACTCGTCTCGCGCGCCCGCATCCCGATCATGAACCACATCCTCACCGAGGCGCCGGACATCGTCACGCTGGCGCCGATGAAGAAGGGTATCGGCTTCATGATGGGCGGCGACACCGATGGCGTGCCGGGGGCGATGGGCCCGCGGCGGACGGCCTACGGCCACGGCGGCGCGGGCAGCTCCATCGCCTTCGCCGACCCAGAGGTTGGCCTCTCCATCGCCGTCACCCTCAACAAGATGCAGACGCCGCTCCCGGGCGAAGGCACGACCTTCGAGATCTGTGAGCTGATCCGCAAAGAACTCCGCCTCACGTAGCCAAGGAGTCGCGGCCGTCCCTGGCCGCCGGAGTCCGAACCATCCCGAGGGCCATTCGGATCTGACGAAGGCCGCCCCTGGTAGCCGTCGGGTAAGGATTCTCTGCGCCGACGGACGGACGCGGCATCCCCGGCGCCATGTGCAACGCGCCGGTCAGGGAGCGCCCCTTACGACGGGTTGCCCGCCGCCGCCCGCTCCAGATTCAGCGCCAGCAGCCGCGACAGGATGGCCTGGTCGTCCAGGTCTTCCGGGCGCTCCGGCCATCCGTAGGCCGCGAACACCGCCTCATCCAGCTTCCGGTGCGCGTTCACCAGCCACGACGGCCGCTCGTTGTACAGGTTCGTCAACGTCCGCTTCTTCAACTCAGACTCACTCAAACCCAATCCACCATTGCTCCCCTCGCCCGCGACGAAGGAGCCGGGAGAGGGGCTGGGGGTGAGGG
>JAYUAG010000203.1:0-2077 GCA_043741475.1 Thermoflexaceae bacterium
TATCTGCTCGTCGACGGCCAGGGCAACTTCGGCAGCGTCGACGGCGACCGGCCGGCCGCTATGCGCTACACCGAGGCGCGCATGACCCAGCTCGCCGAAGAGCTGGTGGCGGATATCGACCAGGACACGGTCGATTTCGAACCAAACTACGACGGCAGCACCACCCAGCCGGTCTACCTGCCCGCGCGTTTCCCCAACCTGCTTGCGAACGGCTCCTCCGGCATCGCCGTCGGCATGGCGACGAACATCCCGCCCCACAACCTTGGCGAACTGTGCGACGCCGTCGGCATGCTTATCGACAACCCCGAGTCCACGCTCGACGACCTCCTCACCATCGTCCGTGGCCCGGACTTTCCCACCTACGGCATCGCCCTCGTGGGCAAGGATCGTGAACAGGTGCGCCTCGCCTACGGCGAAGGCCATGGCCGCATCATCATGCACGCTCGTACGACGATCGAAGAGTCCACGCGCGGACGCACGGCCCTGATCATCACCGAGCTCCCCTACCAGGTGAACAAGAAGCTCCTGATCGAGAAGATCGCCGAACTCGTCCACGAAAAGAAGATCGAAGGCATCGCCGACCTGCGCGACGAGTCCGACCGCCACGGCATGCGCGTCGTCATCGAATTGAAGCGCGAAGGCGCCATCGCCCAGATCAAAAACCTGCTCTACAAACACACCGCCATGCGCTCGACCTTCGCCGTGAACATGATGGCGATCGTCGACAAGCAGCCCCGCCGCCTCGGCCTGAAGCGCGCCCTCGAGCTCTACATCGAACATCGCCACGATGTCCTTCGGCGGCGGAGCGAGTTCCAGCTGAAGAAGGCCCAGGAGCGCGAGCACATTCTCCAGGGGCTGCTCAAGGCCATCGAGATGGTGGACCTGATCATCGCCGCGATCCGCGCTTCCGAATCGGCCGAGAACGCCCGGGACCTCCTCCAGGGCATCGGCATGATCAAGGTCGAACGGCTGCCGGTGGCCACCGCCGCCGCCACCTCACGCCGCCTGACAGCCTCGAACCCGTTCGACTTCACTGAACTCCAGGCCCGCGCCGTGCTTGAGATCCAGCTGCGCCGCCTCGCCGCCCTCGAACGCCAGCAGCTCCTGGACGAGTACGAGGAGCTGATCAAGCGCATCGCCTTCCTCGAAGACCTGCTCGCCAACCCGCACAAGATCGGCGCCCTGATCAAGGAAGACATGGCCGAGATTAAGAAGAAGTACGGTGACGTCCGCCGCACCGAGATCGTCGAAGCCGACGCCGAGGACTTCAAGGAAGAGGACCTCGTCGCCCACCAGGAGAGCGTCCTCACCCTTAGCATCCGCAACTACATCAAGCGCATGGCCCTCGAAGAGTTCCGCGTGCAACACCGCGGCGGCAAGGGCAGCCGTGGCGCCGCCATCCGCGAGGAGGACGCCGTCCTCAAACTCACGGTCTGCGACACGCACGACAACCTGCTTTTCTTCACCGACCTCGGCAAGGTCTACCACCTCCGCGCCTACGATGTGCCCGACTTGAAGAAGCAGTCCAAGGGCACGCCCGTCGTCAACCTCATCGACATGCAGAATGGCGAACGCGTGACCGCGATCGTCGTCGTGAAGGACTATGAGCGCGACTTCATGCTCCTCGCCACGCGCAACGGCGTGATCAAGAAGACGAAGCTGAGCGAGTTCGCCGAAGTCCGCAGGAACGGGAAGAAAGCGATGCGCCTCGACGATGGCGACCAGCTGATCGCCGCGCGGCTGGCCACAGACGAGACCCACGTCCTTCTCGTCTCCAGCGACGGCCAGGCGATCCGCTTCAAGATCGACGACCTGCGCGATGCCAGCCGCGAGAGCGGCGGTGTACGTGGGATGAAGCTCTCCCCCGCTGCCTACGTCGTTGGCGTTGAAACGATCGAAGATGGCCCCGACGTGCTCATCATCTCCCAGCGCGGCTTCGGCAAACGCACGGCGCTCGCCGAATACCCTCCCCAGGGGCGTGGCGGCCAGGGCGTGAAGACCCTCAACGTCACCGACCGCACCGGCGTCGTCGCCGCCTGCCGCGTCGTCGACCCGCGCCAGCAGCTGATGCTCGTCT
>JAYUAG010000204.1:0-11664 GCA_043741475.1 Thermoflexaceae bacterium
ACCGTGGCGGAGGAGGGCGCGCACGCTGAGCTGCTCGTGCGTGACGGGCTGTACGCACGGCTCTTCGAGTTGCAATAGCGGGGCGAGGAACTCGCCGCCGCGGGCGGGCGCTGAACCCGGAACCGTCATTCGATCTCGGTGGTCGTCCCGCCGGGATCACGGGGAACGAGCTTCTGGGCCACGCAGTCAACGACGAAATCGAGCTCCTCGAGGACGATCGCGCCGATCAGCGCCTCCGTCCGGTTCCGCTCCACTACGGCGGAAAACGTCCCGCTCCGGCCTTGAATGGCGACGTCCGCGTGCGAGACCACGTTCCGTTTGGCGCGGCGACCGTCGGCGAACTTGACCGTAGTCTCGCCCGCTTCAGGCAGGCCGAGGGCCCTTACCGCGCTGATCGGGAGGACGAGCCTCGTCGCACCCGTGTCGACGAGGCCGCGGATCACAATCTCCCGCACATCGGAACTCGCGAGAACCCCTCGGCGGGCAAGCACGAGGTCCTCGTCGTTCGTCACCCGGATTTCCACACTGAATCGTCCCATGGGTCGATATCCTCCGTCGTAGTTGCCAAACAGCTTATATGCCGTTGGAGAGGGCGTCGCCACCCCCACTACCACTGCGTCAGCAAGCGCAGCGCCTCCGCGCGGACGCGCTGCGTTGTTTCCTCGTCGAGCAGGTCAGCAAAGAACGCCACGCGGCTGTCGATATACTCGATGGCCGCCTCGCGGCTCGTGACGTCGTCGTTGCCGGCAGCCTCCGCAACGAGGCCCGCTGCGAGCGCGGTTGGGTCGTCTGCGAGCGCGGCGCGGGCCTTCTCGATTGTGGGCGCGGCGAGCCCGAGCCCGAGGATTCGCGCCAATTGCCGCAGCCTCAGATCCGACTCAGTCCTCAGTCCTCAGACCTCAGTCACTCAGCGGGCGCTAATGCGTTGGCATTTCGCGGGGCATCGGCGGCTTGATCTTGCTGTAGCAGGTGCTGCAGTAGACCGGGCGCTCGCCGCGGGGGACGAACGGCACTTCCGTCATCTGGCCGCAGTCCGCGCACGCGGCGGGGTGCATCTGGCGAGGTGTCTTGCCGCCAAAGCTGGCGAAGTTACCATAGCGCACGTAACCGTCGTTTTCCTGGAGCGTGCTCTGGCTCGCCCTGCGCGCCGAACGGCACGAGGTGCAGCGCGTGGGCTCATTCATGAGCCCCTTGTTTGCGTAGAACTCCTGCTCACCCGAGGTGAACGTGAAGGGCCGGCTGCAATCACGGCAGCTAATTTGTTTGTCGGCGAAAGCCAAGGGTAGGGTCTCCTGTTTCTCCATCGTGGAGGTCTGCTTCAAGGGTAGCATACTCGACCGGCGGCGTGTCGCTCGCCCTGAAGCTGCGCTACGCTCGCAGCGATGGACCTGTTCGAGGCGGTTGGCGGTCACGCTGGTGTCGAGGCGCTCATTCACGAGTTCTACGCTCGCGTCGAGGGCGACCCTGAGCTGCGGGCGGTCTACCCGGACGATCTCGAACCGGGGAAGCGCAAACTCACATTGTTCTTCGAGCAGTGGCTGGGCGGCCCGCCGGTCTACTCCGACCTCTACGGCCACCCCCGCCTGCGCCGCCGCCACTTCCCCTTCGTGATCGCGGAGAAGCACGCCGGCCTCTGGCTGCGTCACATGCGCGAAGCCTTCCAGGCGCGCGGCGTCGCCGCCGAGGCACAACGCTTGGCATTCGAGGGCCTCGCGCCGCTCGCCCGCCATATGGTCAACGCGCACGAAGACGTGCCGCGCGAGACGCTGGGCGACGTGCGGATGGAATAGGGGACGTCACCCCCAACGAGTCAGGAATTCGAGTCGATCGGCCATCTCCCGGGGATCTACCTCAGACGCGAAGGAGATCAACCGCCTGATCTGCTCTCCGGTGTCGCCGCGCCTCTGTTTACGGATAAGGATTCCCGCGTGATGGCGGTCGTTCTGCAGGTACTCGCGGTGCAGCCGCGCGAAATCACTCACGTTCGCCGTCAGGATTGTGCGGCCCGACTGGAACGCGAACGCCAGCTGATCGGCGTCCGTTGCGCGGTAGAGCCCGCTATCCGCGACGGTCAGGAGATCGACATCGCTGGCCCGGAGCGCGTGGGCAACGACTTCGTCGCTCGAGTCTTCGTCGAAGTAGAGCCGCCCAATCACCGCGCAGCCGGGCTCGCCGCCTCCAGCCGATCATAGAGCGCATCGTCCGCCTCAAACTCCATATCGATTTCGTTGCGGTTGGCGAAATAGTAGGCAAGCGCCGCATGGATCCGCTGGGCGTCGAGGTGGGGAGCTGTCGCGAGGATATCGGCCACCGAAAGGCCCCGCTGATGCCGGGCGATGATCTCCTTCACCGTCGTTCCGGTTCCAGCCAGACAAGGCTTCCCATCGTGCAGCGCGGGATCTCTCACGATCAACGTGCCGATGTCCACGGTCGAGGTTGGCATGTGGCCAGTGTAGCAGGAGGCTTCGCGACAGGTCATCGAACCCAGCGCCGCGCGCTGCCCAAAACGTGAGCCCACCTCAGTGCGCCCGCGTCCCGCCCTCACCCGGCAACACCGGCCTCTCACCCGGCTTCAGCGCGAAGAACCGGTCTACCTCAGACGGCGCCAGGACCTTCCGGTACTCGTCGACCATGAACCCCGCCAATCCATCGCCCTCCGGGCGCCGGCTCCGCTTGAGCAACCTCCGCGTGATCGAGGCGAGCGCCAGGCGCAAACGCCGCTTCTCCACGCGCTCCTGGGTCGCCCAGAGCGCTTCGCGGCGCGCCACGGGAAAGTCGCGGCCCAGCCGATGGTCGATGGCGAGGTCGAGTTCCTTGCGCCGGATCTCGCGGTCCTGTTCGCGCGAGGGCATGGGCGGCAGCCCCGTCTGCAGCGCCACTACCCCGCGCTGGTACTCCTCGTCGCTCAACCGCGCGCCATGGTCACGTTCGTCGTCCGCATCCACCAGGCCTGCCTCCGCCCTATTGTGCCACCTTCCGCGGCAGCCGGCGGATCACGGCCGGGTCGGCGAGCAAGACCCGCTCGTCGCGGCCCAGACCGGTCAACTTCCGGTATTGGCCCGCCCGCAGCACCGAGGCCACCGAATCCTGGAAAAGAAGCGTCTCCTTGTTGAAGGCCGCGGCGAACTGTACGGCGGTCATCTCGCGGCGCGCGTACCACTCCTCAAGCTTGAGTCGCGCCCGTTCCGTCGAAAGGCGCACGTCACCGAGGCGGCCGGCGACGGCCGTGTCGGCCGCTGAGCCGAGACGGTACTCCACCTGGGCATCGAACAACTCGAGCTGGAAGGCGGCGAATTGCATCCCGGTGTCTTCGCGTCCGGCCGCGCTGAGGGAAGCCGTGCCGCGTTCGGCCTTGCGGTAGATCGCAAGCGTTTTCCGCAGGTAGGCCGCTTCCTTTGGGTCGGGCGCTTGTTTTGCGTTAGTCGCGGGGCGCGGCCGGCGAGCTGAGGCCGGAGCTGCGGCCGACGGTGCTGGCGGCGGGGTGCAGCCGGGGAGGTCCCCGGCGAGGCTCGCGTGCTGGTCGAAGGGAGACTTGCAGAGCCCGAAGACACCGCGGGGACGCCCGTATGTGCCGAAAAGGCTCACCGATACCTCGTAGCCTTTGGAGCCCTGCACCGTGATCCCGGCCGGGAGGAGGATGCGGTTCGCCGACTGGTGGCAGACGCCGTTCACCAGGTAGCAGCTGATGTGCGCCCGTCCATTCGGCTCGGCGATCGCGTCAGCGCGAACTGTGCTCCCCTCGCCTTCGCGGAGCACCGCGCCGCCAGTCTTGCCGCCCCAGCAGCTCCACGCCTTCGCGCCCGTCTCACACCGCACGTAGGTGTGGTCCGCGACCGCCCCCAGGACGGCGTCACTCAACGGATAGTGCATCGCGACGAGCGTCCCCATGACAGGCCCCCCCTTTCACGTTCTCGCGCGAGCATAAGAATCCGCCGTGGCGATGACAACCCAGCACCGTCCACTTGTGCGCCTGCAGTACATCGTGCCTTCGAGGATCTTCGTGTCTTTGTGGTTCGTCTGCTTTACTCCCGCGGCTTCTGCGCTGGCGACCGCCACGTCGGGTCGATGGGCACGCCGAAAACCTGCGTGTTGTGGCTGTGCGCCAGCTGGTGAAGGTTGAAGACGGAGAGCATCGCCGTCCACTGGCCCTGGGCCTCCTGCGACTGGTTCACCGCCTCTTTCGTCAGCTTCAACCCGAACGAGGGCTTCTCCGCAATCTTCTTCGCCATCGCGAGCGTGAATTCAGCCAGCTCGGCGCGGGGCACCACATGGTTCACCATGCCGAGCTGTTTGCAGTCCTCGGCGCTCAGCCAGTCTGCCGTGAAGAGCATCTCCTTCGCCTTGCGCACGCCCAGCTCCCAGGGATGGGCGAAGTACTCGACCCCCGGCACGCCCCAGTTCACCACAGGGTCCTGGAACTGGGCGTCGTCGCTGCAGATGATCAAGTCGCACACCCAGGCGAGCATGAGCCCGCCCGCGATCGTCTTGCCCTGAACCTGCGCGATCGTGGGCTTGGGGATGTTCCGCCAGCGGCGGCACATGCCGATGTAAATCTCCTCTTCGCGCGCCATCATCCCTTCCTGCCCCTTGAGCGCGAAGCCGCCCCACGTCCCGACTGGCTTGAAGTCGGCGAACGCTTTGCCGCTGCCGCGCAGGTCGTGACCGGAGGAAAAGTGCGGGTCGGAGCCGGCGAGGATGATCACCTTCACGTCGTCGTCCTGGGCGGCGAAATCGAACGCCTCGTTGAGCTCGTAGGTGAGCTGCGTGTTTTGCGCGTTGCGCGCCTCCGGACGGTTCATCGTGATCTTCGCGACGTGGTCCGCGGCCATCTCGTAAAGGACCGTGTCGAGCTTGGGTGCATCGGCCATGGTGAGCCCTCCGGCGTTGATTGCGGGAGTATAGACAGCGAACTGGCCACCCGGCCAGCGCGCCTGCAACTGAACGCGAAGTTAAGCTCACACCGTGTCAGCCGCCCCGATCGACGACCTGCTCAAGCTTGCTCGTGACACCGCGGCCGAAGCCGCCGCGCTCCTCCGCGCGCGCCTTCACCAGGCCCGCACCGACGTCGGCACGAAGTCCTCGCCCACCGACATGGTGAGCGAAGTCGACCGCGAGGCCGAGGCGCTCATTGTCGGCCGCATCCTCGCCGCGAGGCCTCACGACGGGATTCTTGGCGAAGAGGGTACGGAGCGCACCGGTACCTCCGGTGTGCGCTGGGTGATCGACCCTCTCGATGGCACGACGAACTATCTCTATCGCCGCCCGGAGTTCGCCGTCTCCATCGCCGCCGAGTTCGAGGGCGAAGTCGTCGTAGGGGTTATCCATGACGCGCCACGGGACGCCAGCTACCACGCACGCCGCGGCGGCGGCGCGTTCGTTGGTGACGCCCCGGCGCACGCCAGTTCCGCGCAGGACCTGGCCACCGCGCTCGTCGGCACCGGCTTCGGCTACGACCCGGCCCGGCGCGCCGTCCAGGGCCGCATCTTTGCCGTCCTCGTCCCCCACGTCCGGGACGTGCGTCGCGGCGGCTCGGCCTGCCTCGACCTCTGCGCCGTCGCCTGCGGTCAGCTGGACGCCTACTACGAAAGCGGCCTCCAACCCTGGGACATGGCCGCCGGCCGCCTCATCGTCGAGGAAGCGGGCGGCCGGACGGGCTTCGTCCCGATGCCCGGCGGTCTGCCGCCCGCGCTCGTTGCCGCGCCGCCAGCGCTGTACGAGGCTCTGGTCGAAATGCTCCTGACCATCACAGACCGTCCTTAGCCCGCGCGCAAGCAAGGGCCCTCGTCAGCATGTTCACGCCCCGGCAGCCAATAGGATCCGGTCGACCAGCGTCGCTCGCGCGCGGACGGGCCTCGACGACCGGCAGGCCCAATCGCCCACAGGTTTCGCGCAGCCACCTGCCATGGCGCCAGGAAAGTTCGGCAAGCAGCCGTTGTATCTCGGCCGGGTACGGACGGGCGGAGCGCGACGTCATCGCTGCGAAGATCGCTTCCACGTCGTCATCGCAGATGAACACGGCCCGGACTCGCCGATCGGCCACGAGGCTCGCGGCCGCTTCTGGTGTGGTCCACACCCCTTCGAACACCGCAGGATGGCCGGTCTCCAGGTGGTGCTCCACGGCGATCTTCACCGCCTTCGAGAGGATGTCGCAGGCGCGCAGGAAAGTGGCCAGTAACTCGGCGCTGGAGAAACGATCGAGGCCGTCGGCACTCCCGAAGAGATGGACGTCCGGCAGTAGTGACGGTTCGGTTGTGGCGAGCAGTCCGATGAACTGAACGTCGACCTCCGCCCAGGATATGCCCAGTCGGCGTTCGATCTCTTTGGCAGCCGTGCTCTTCCCGACTCCGGATGAGCCACCAAGCACGAGTACGTCCCAGGAATGGCCCATCGTCACCTTTCAATACGCGGAAGCCAACGGCCAACAGCCAACGCCTACTTGAAGTGCGGCATCACCGTCTCCGCGAACAGCTTCGCGGGCTCGATCGTTGTCCGCCCGAAGAACTCCATCAGGAACATTGTGCAGCCGAGGTCGATGTGCTTCTGAATCTGCTCGCGCACGCGCTGGGGGCTGCCGGCGATCGCCATCGGCCCTGTGGGGTCGCCCATGTGGCCGCCGAAGACCTTCTTCGCCGTCTCCACCATCGGGCCCGCGCTCGCTTCGTCCGGCGCGATCGTGACGAGACACTGCTGGCTGATCGTCACCTCGTCCGCCGGGCGGCCAGCGGCCGCCATGTGTTCGCGCAGCTTTGCGACCTTGCCTTCGAGCGCGGCCTGCTGCCCCGCCAGGTTGTTCCAGATGTCTGCTTCCTGGGCGGCGATCTTGAGCGTCACCTTTTCGCCCCCGCCGCCGACGAGGATGGGCACGCGCCGAGGCGGCTTCGGTTCGCACACGAGCCGTTCGGCGTGGACGTACCGGCCATCCATCGTCACCTCCGGCTCGCTCCACATCCTCTTGAGGAGCGTGATCGTCTCTCGCAGCTGCCCCAGCCGCTGCCCGGTCCCGTGAAACGGCACACCGAAGTCGGTGAACTCGCGCGGCATCCAGCCCGCGCCAAGACCGGCGATCACGCGGCCGCCGGCGATGTTATCGACGGTCGCGATGGTCTTGCCGAGGTGGGCGGGGTTACGCATCCCCGCAGGTGTGACAAGCGTCCCCAGCTCCACGCGCTCGGTCACCGCCGCGACTGCGCCGAGCAACGTCCACGCCTCAAGGATGGGGATGGCGGGCGATTGCGGTCCGTAGAGGTGGTCACACACCCAGAGCGAGTCGTAGCCCATCGCCTCGAACTCGCGTGAGGCGTCCTTCGACTCCTCCCAGGTGCGCTTGATCTGGGGGATAGTGACGCCGAAATGCACGTTGGCCACGGTGGCCTCCTGCCGAGAGTAGTGGCGGAAGCCTACCGGAAGCGCAGCACGGTGTCGCCTCCCGCAACGAGCGCACTTTGGGGAGGCGCAGGAGCTGCGGCCGTAGTGGGCCACGGGCGCTCATCCTCCGGCTAGACAGGCACGAGCGACTCGTGGGGCGGTTTGGGCAACTCGACGCCGATCGTGTCGCCGGGACGCACTTCGCCGCCGGCAAGGACGATCGCCATCACCCCGGCCTTGCGCACCAGGTTCCCCGCCGGGTCACGGTCGAGCGTGGCGGCCAAAAGGCCGTCTTGAAGGCCGTTGAGTTGGGCGCAGGGGTTGCGCAGCCCGGTGACTTCGAGCAGGGCGGTCTCGCCGATGCGGAGCCGAGTGCCGGTGGGCAGGCCGAGCAGGTCCACTCCTCGCGTCGTGATGTTCTCGCCCATGTCTCCGGGCCGGACGCTAAAGCCTGTGGCCTCGAGTTCCGTGTGAAGCTCCTCGTGGATGAGGTGCACCTGCCGGAGGTTGGGCTGGGCGGGGTCGCGGGCAACGCGCGAGCGGTGCTTCACGGTCGCGCCCGCGTGGGCGTCGCCTTCTACGCCAACGCCCGCTACGAGCCGAATCGCCGATACGGTGGGCTTGGAGAAGGTGTGCGCGCCGCTGCGGCTGACGGCGGTGACTCGGCCTGGCATCTTGTGAGACTCCTGAATGACTGTCTTCGAGGGTAATGGGGGAAGTTGCGGGGGTGAAGCGGGCGCAGCGGCATCGTGGGTCGAGCCGTGGACCGGGACCCTTGCTTGCGCGCGGGCTAAGGACGGTTGGCGCCGGGACGCTGCTTCGTAGCCACTCCAGGTGAGCTCGAGGGGGGCGGCGCCAGCGGTCGGCCGTACCGTACTCCCCTTCTCCCCCAAACGTCGGGAGAAGCAGAATCCCTACTCGGCGGATGAGGGCGGAGCGCCGGTGGCCCGCGACCGTCGCCGGAAGTCAAGGTGGAGCGACATTAGCTCTTGCGGCCGCGCGCCGGAGGGTCGACCTCGTGGCCAACGACCGCTTCCCAGACCAGGTAGAAGAAAAACAGGCCCATCAGGATGGGCGCGAGGAAGGCGGCATGGTGGCTGGCGAAGAGGCCCCAGAGTCCGCCCGCCACCATGAAGGTCAGCGCCGAAAGATAGACGAGAAACGCGCCCCAACTGAACGAGAGCATGCGCAACACTCCAGTCCTGTCAGCCTAGCGGCGCCCCGACCGCCCGGCGAGCGAAAACAGCCCCGGAAGGTTGAGGACGAGTGACAAACGCGTGGATCGCACCGCCACAACACCCGCGCGTCGCGTGGGTTGAGCCGGGTTCGGGATTCAGTGAGCGGCCGCGTAGTGGGCGGCGAGTACGTCGTAGCCGAAATCGCCCTCGGGGTCGCGCCAGACAGCGTGGATGTGGTTGGCGCCGTTCTGGACGTTGTCGTATTCGACCAGGAAGCGTGGCCCCTGGAGGCGATAGTAGTGGGCCTGCTTGCGTTCGGCGCCACCCGCCCAGGCGAAATGGACCTGGTCGAGGCCGAGGGCTTCGAGGCGGGCGATTTCGGCGGCGGCCAGCTCGTCGGGCATGCGGTCGACGTACTGGTGGATGAGCGCGGCGAGGGCGTCGCGCTGTCCGGCGTTCATGTCCCGCCCGGGAAGGCCTTTGGGCGTGACCGAATAGCGGTGGGCCTCATAGTCGTCCGGCGTGAACTCTGCCTCGAGCCGTTCGCGCATGCGGGCGAAGGCGGCGCCCGAGGCGTCCGGTTGGGGCACGCTGAAGATCTGGCCGAGCTCCTTGGGGAGGACGCCGTCTTCGATGCGCGGACGGTTCGATTGGACTATGTCGAACGGGGCGCGCGGAGAAATGATGGCCTGTTTGCGCTGCTCAGGATTCAGGAGGTAGAGCAGCTCTCGGCCGAGGTCCTCTTCGCCGGCAAGTGGCCGGAAGAGGACGGAACCGACGCCCGGCGCCTCCGCCGGGTCCGCGCCGAAGAAGCAGGGCGTGGGCGTGGCGAGCCGGCCGTCGGTGATGACGTAGTGGAGGGCGACGTGGTGGCCGCCGATGCGCCAGCCCCAGGTCGGGTCGCTGGGGGCGCCGAAGACCGCGAAGATGTAGCGCTGCGGGTCCCGCCAGCGGGAGGGGTGGGCGAGGCCGGGGTAGGGGCCGCTGCGGAAGTTCTCGAAGAGGTCGAGGATGTTCTCCGTGCCGATGATCGTGGCGGCGGTCGCATACCCGCCGCGGCTGAGCCCGGTCGCGAGGAGACGCATCGCGAGGCGTTGCTGGTTGCCGTCCATGGCCGCGAGCGCCAGGCCCTGGCGGGCCGTTGGCGTGTAATACCAGGCGGTGCGGTCGGCGCTCTCGAAGGGTCGCACGGCGAGCGCGCGGGCAGGTGCGGGGAGCGAATCGAGCCAGGCGGTGGCGGCCTCCGCCATGCGTACGGCTGTGGTGCGGTAGGGGTCGGGCGCCTCGTCAGACATCGAGATCCTCCGGCTCGCGAGCATACGCCGACGGCGGGCGAGAGTCGTGGCTACCCGACACCGAGGTAGCCGTGCCCCACTGTGGGCACGGACGGACGCAGGACGCCGAGGGCGCGGCGCCGGCCACCCACAATGAAAGGCGCGCTGAGCGCGTTGCGACGAAAGGCGCGCTGAGCGCGTTGCGACGGAATCGCCGCAACGCTACAGTTCGCGCAAATCCCCCGCTGGAGAGCCATAATGACCGAAGACGCCGCAACCATTCGAGCCGCACTCACGCGCTTGAACCGGGCCGAAAACTCGTTCGCGACCCTCGGCCTGGAACCAATGATTGCGGTCTTCGATGACGTTCTGGCCGACGACTGGGAGGGCACGACGAATGATGGGCCGTTGCACGGTCGCGAAGAAGAACGGGCGTCAGAACGTATGAACTGGGCGGCATTCCCCGACTACCATCGCAACTTCGAGACGGTCATCATCGAACCACCGCTCGCGGCCGTGCGCTGGACTGTGACCGGAACTCACACAGGCGACTTCCCGGGCTTCCCCGCCAGCGGAAACCGGGTAACCGTGACGGGCATGTCTATGTTCGAATTCCAAGGTGGCCGGGTCTGCCGCTCGCACCTACATGTGGACATGGGCGGGCTCGGCGAACAGCTGGCAAGAGGCACCAATAGCCGATAGTCGTGCCCCACCGTGGGCAAGGACGGACGAAAGGATGGCGGACGCGTCCACAACACGCTGGGCATCCCGTACAGTGGCCGACGGCTACCTGGAGTTCGCGGAGACCACGCCACCGTCCACGCCCTCGGCCTTCTGCTGGCGGGGATGGGCGGCGTTGTGGGTGCGGATGGCGGCGAGGATCGCCTGGCCGGCGCCCTGCATCAGCGCCTGCTTGTTCTCACTGACGTAATCGGCGCTGCCCTGGACCGGGTTGAGGAGGCCCTGGACGCGGGGGATGACGTGGCGGGCGAACATGTCGTAGCTGCGCAGGCAGTGTTCGCGCGCAGCCCAGTCGTGGGCGAAACCGAGGAGCGTGCCGAAGCCGCCACTGATCTCGCGCAGGTGGGCGATCTTTTCGACCGCCTCTTCCGGGGTGCAGAACATAGCCGCGCCGGAGCGGTCCATGGCGCGCGCCATCGCGACGCCATCCTCGGTGTGGTTGGCATTCGGGCGGCCGAGGATGTCGACGTTGTATTCGTTGTGCCAGCGCTTCAGTCCCTCCGCGACCTCGGCGAGGGCTTGCTCCTTCGTCGGCGCAATGTGCCATTGGCTGAGGACGCGCCAGTTCTTGCGGTCGATCGTCTTGCCGGATTCGCGGGCGTAGGTCTCGCCGAAGGCCCATTGCGTGGGCAGCGCGGCCAGCCCTTCGACACTGTTGCTGGCCACGGAGATGACGCCGATGCCGTACTTTCCCGCGACCTTCATCCCGGCCGGGCTCAACGATGAGGCCGCGCACATCGGCACCTCTTCCTGCAGGGGAAGGATCTGGAGGCGCGCCTCGTTCAGTTCGAACCAGTCGGACTTATGGGTGACGGTCTCGCCGCGCAGGAGGCGCTGGATGACGCCCGTGGCCTCGTCCATGCGGTCGCGCTGGGTGATGGGCTCGATGCCGAGGGTGCGGGCGTCGCTGGGGAGGGCGCCAGGGCCGACGCCGAGCATCGCGCGCCCGCGCGTGAGGTGGTCCAGCTGGGCGATCCTGCCAGCGACGTTGAAGGGGTGGTGGTAGGGCAGCGAAACGACGCCGGTACCCAAGCGAATGTTGCGCGTGCGGACGGCAGCCGCAGCAATGAACATCTCGGGGCAGGCGATGATTTCGTAGCCGCCGG
>JAYUAG010000205.1:0-11664 GCA_043741475.1 Thermoflexaceae bacterium
GCTCTCGGGCGACGCGCTCGAGCGGGAACTCCTCGACCAGGTGCACGCGTCGTCGGGGATCGTTTCCCAGAAATTTCGTCAGCTTCGCGTCGCCTTCAGGCTGAGCGCGATCACCCTCGCGGCCTGGGTGCCCCTGATGATGCTGGTGGTGACGTGACCGGGATCTCGCCCTGGCGCCTTTGTGCTCAACGGCGCCCGTGCGAAGATTCGGCGGGACTTTCCCCGGGAGAACGACGATGCTGACCGCAGCGGACGAATTCCTCGTCCACCAGACGCCCTACACCTTCGATACCGTCGCGACGAGCGACCGCAACTTCTACGACCGCTACTTCATGAACGGCTACCGGCGCGACGGTGGCGTCTACTTCGCCCTCGCGCTGGGGACCTACCCGAACATGGGGATCATGGACACGGCCTTTTCCGTGGTGGTCGATGGGAAGCAGCGCTTCGTACGCGCCTCACGGCTCCTGAAGGGCGACCGCATGGACATGAAGGCCGGGCCGATCAGCGTGCAGGTGATCGAACCGCTCCATCGCGTGCGCGTCCGCGTGGCGAAGAATAAGTGGGGAGTCTCCGCGGACCTCACCTTTCAGGCGCGGTCGCTCCCGAGCGAAGAGCCGCATTTCTTTCGCAGGGACGAGCACGGCGCGGTGATCCAGGACTACACGCGCTTCACCCAGCACGTCGAGTGGTCGGGGAAGCTGACTGTCGACGGGAAGACCTACGACCTGGCGGAGGGCGGGCCATGGTGGGGTTCGCGCGACCACTCGTGGGGCATCCGCACCGTCGGCGGCCGGGATCCGCGCGGCGCTCCCGGCTCGACGCCGCCGCAGTTCTTCTGGAACTGGGCGCCGCTCAACTTCGACGACCTGTGCACGCTCTACACCGTTTCCGAGCAGTCCGACGGCGCGCGCTGGCACGAAGCCGGGAATATCCTCACACCCTATCCCGACGCGACGGACGAACACGTCGCAGTCGACCACGCCCTCACTTTCGCGAAGGGCACGCGGCACATCAGCGGCGCCACCATCACCCTGACGCCGGCCAACGGGAAGCCCCTGCAGATCGAGTTCAAACCGCTCTATCACTTCCTCATGAAGGGCATCGGCTATGGAGACGCGCGCTGGGGCCACGGCATGTGGGTCGGCCCCGACGAAGCGACCGGCGGCGAATACGACCTCGCGACCGAGGACCCGATGCAGAACCTCCACGTCCAGACCGTCTCCCAGGTGACGGCGGGGCGGCGCAAGGGCATCGGCGTCTTCGAGCAGATCATCATCGGCCCCCACAAGCGCTATGGCTTCAGAGAGACCATGGACCCCGCGAGGTAACGCTCGCCCTCGCTCGCACAGGATTCTTACCGCGCGCGTCAGCAAGCGCCCCGTCAGCTCGCACGTTCGTGTCACGGTGTCTCCAGTCCGAGCCATAACGACCGGCCCATTGGGAAAATCTCGCGCCTGTGCTGCCCGCCAACACGGCCTCCGGCTACGATGGCGCCATGCCTGTCGCCCACCCCACGCCCAGCCTCCGGTTCGAACGCGAGGCCTGGCGCGCGGGCGCGTTTTGGGTCGCGGGCGTGGATGAAGCGGGTTGCGGGCCATTGGCGGGCCCCGTGACCGCGGGGGCCGTCGCCCTCCCCCCAAAACGGCGCTTCCGCTGGTACAAGTGGGTGAACGACTCGAAAGTGTTGAGTGAGCGCGCGCGCGACGAACTGGCTCTGGAGATCAAGGCAAGCGTCCCGTGGGCTGTGGGCTGGGCGAGCCACGAGGAGATCGACGAGATCAACATCTACAACGCACGGAAGCTCGCGATGCTCCGCGCAATCGAACGGCTCGCGGTGATACCGGACGCGATTATTTCCGACGCCCTACCCCTACCGCTGCCCAACGTCCGGCCGGTCATCGATGGCGATGCTCTCAGCATCGCTGTGGGCGCCGCCTCGATCATGGCGAAGACCGCACGTGACGCGCACATGGTCGAGATGTGCCGCATCTATCACGGCTACAATTTCTGCCAGAACAAGGGCTACCCGACGCCGGAGCACAAGCGTCTGCTGGTTGCCCGCGGCCCCTGCGACATCCACCGCAGGAGTTTCGCGCCGGTCGCCCAGCGCTCCCTCGGCATATGACGGCGCGCCAGGACCTGGGCGCCTTCGGTGAGCGGCTCGCGGTCCACAACCTCGAAGCAGCGGGCATGCGCATCGTCGCGAGGAACGTCCGCGTCCCGGGCGGCGAGATCGACATCCTCGCCGCTGATGGCGACGACCTCGTCTTCATCGAGGTGCGGACTCGCCGGGCGTCGCCGGGCGCGGCGGCGGAGTCGGTGACAGCCGCCAAGGTCGGGCGCATGTGGCGCTGTGCCATGGCCTATTGCGAACGCGAGAACGTGGATCCGGCGCGTGCGCGGCTCGACGTCGTGTCCGTGGAGATCGCGGCCGATGGCCGTCTGGAGGGCATCGAGCACTACCGCGGTCTGGACGTGCCGGGCGAGGGCTAGGATCGGAGGCTGAGGGTCATCGTGGCGCGCTCGAAGCAGACTTCATTGAACCGTCCGAGGAAGTCGAGGCCCAGGATTCCGGGGGCGCCAACCTCCGAGAGTCGCTTGCTAACGCGAAACCGGAGGTCGGTTACCGGCTGGTCATCAAGCCACACCTCGGGGATGACGTAGAAGCGGCCGGCTTGATGAAGGATGACACCGTCAGCTCGCATCGCGTCTAACGTCTCTTCGCTGACGCCCGAGAGGGCGGCTCCGGTGTCTACGGCGAATTCGTGGACGCTCACGTCCGTGGCCGTGGGGAAAGAAACCGACGCCATCAACCAGAGGTGTCGTGGGTGCTGGCGCGTCCGGACGCGGAGTTCAGTCCCACTTCCAGCCAATGTCCCGCTCCTCGTCGATGGCCGATTGCAGGGCGCGCTGAAAGTCGTCGCCGTTCGTAATCCAGGTCACCGCCTCGAAATAGTAGATCATCCGGTGGCCGCGCGTGCCGCCCTGGTCGTGGAGAAGTCGCAAGAGCGCAGCATGGGTCGGCGCCATCGCGAGCACCACGCCACGCTCGGGCCGGTTCCGTTCGTCGCAAACGGTGACCGACATCGCGATCCACATCCCATCGAATTGCGCGCAAACCTCGGCGACGCTGATCTCACTAGCATCGACGGATCGCCGGGAACGGGACTTGCGGGTCTTGCCGATAGCGGGCGCTTGCGTCATGGCGGCGAGTATACCAATGCGGGCAGGAGATGGCACGCTGGGCGGAGCGGTTTAAGTTCTTGCGCCTCAGTGGGACGACCGTCCCGCCTGCGTCCGAACCGCGACGGCCACGGGACGACGATCCGGACAAAACGCTGAGCCGCACCGGCCCCTTGGACGACCGGCCAGCTTTCCGTAGGATGGCGCGTCAGAGGAGCTCGCCCGTGACCATCGCCACCGCTCAGCCAATCGCCCACCACATCGGCTACGCCGTCTATGACGCGGACGCGACGGCCCGGCGATATGGAACCATGCTCGGCGCCGAGTTCCGGCTCATGCCGCCCTACATGGTGAAGAGCCAATACGGCGAGCCCGCCGAGCTGCGCGTCTACTACGGCGCGATCGCCGGGCTGGCCGTGGAGATCATCGAGACCGTGAAGGGCAAGACGCCGCACAGCGAATGGATGCGCGTCCACGGTGAAGGCATCCAGCACCTCGGCCTCTACGTGCCGGACCTCGCTGCGGCGGCGGCGAAGGCCGTCGCCGATGGAGGCCGGATCGAGTGGATCTACCCCAGCAAGGGCGTGGTCCAGATCACGGCTGCCTCCACGGTCGCGGAGATGCTGGATGAAGTAGCGCCCCACGGCCTTGTCTACATCGACCCCAAGGAGGGGGGCACGATCCTCGAGCTGCTTGGCCCGCCGATCCACGCAGCGGTCTTTGGCGGGGCGCTCAAGGGGCTCGAAGAACTGATCGGCACGCCGCTCCCGAACATCGGCTAGCACCGCCCGGGGGCCGAGCCTTTGCGCCCCACGCCGATTTCGGCTTTGATCGTCCAATGCCCATCTACGAGTTTCGCTGCGAGGCCTGCAGACGGATCACCAACCACTTCACGCGGAAGATCGACACCGTGTCCACCGTGCCTTGCGAACACTGCGGAAGCGAGAAAACATCCCGCATGATGTCGAAGTTCGGACGGAGCTACACGCGCTCGGACATCATCGACAAGTACGGTGACGCCAGCAGCGGTGGTGGTGGGCCTGACGACTATCGCGACCCGCGCCAAATCGGAGGCTGGGTGGAGAAGCGCTTCGAGCAGTTCGGTATGGACCTGCCGGAGGGCGCCCGCGAGATGATCGACGCCGCCCGCGAAGGCGAGTTTCCTGACCCGGTGAAGGACCTGTGAACGCGCCAGACACCTCGCCGCTCGAGGAGATCGTCCCGCTGGTGCTCGCCGGGTTCGCGGCCAAGAATACGGCGCGCGAGCAGGCCCTCGGGGCGAGCCGCGCGATCATCCGGCTGAGCGCGAACAGCATCCGCGCGGTCCATCGCGGCGAGTTCGAACGCGCTCGTGAGCTGCTCGGTGAGGCTCGCGCCGTCCGGGATGCAGCCGTGGCCGCGCTCCAGGGCCACATGGACATCTACCACGCCGGTTTCCTCCACGACGCCCAGAAGGAGTACGCCGAGGCATGGACGACCCTGGCGCTCCTCTCCGGCGGCCGCCTGCCCTCGCCCGAAACGCTCGGCGTTGAGCACGCCGCCTGGCTCAACGGCATCGCCGAGGCGATCGGCGAGATGCGCCGCTGGATCCTTGATCGGCTTCGCGCTGGCGAACCCGACGGTTGCGAAGAAGTCCTTCAGGCGATGGATGACATTTACAGCGTCCTCGTCACGATCGACTACCCGGACGCGATGACCGGCGGCCTGCGGCGCACGACCGACCAGACGCGGGGCATCCTCGAGCGCACGCGCGGCGACCTGACGATGGCCCTCGTGCAGCAGCAGGCCACGGCCGCGTTTCGCGAACGCGGCGCCTGACCGCTAGGAGGCGACCAGCAAAACACAGACGCCCACCATCAAGAATGAAATCAGCGACCCCAGGAAGAGTCCTGAGACCGTGCTCCCGGGATTAGCTTTGCGATGGTGGGCGGCGATGGCAAAGTTCAGCCACGCGACGATCCCGGCGATCAGGACGACAACACCGGCGGGCTTGTGCGCCAGGTTCGCCCCCGCGAACACGAGGATGCCGCAGCCGAGCGCCCCGAACAGGTTCGCGAGCGCCGGTTTCGCCAGCCAGCGTTCCCAGGGCAGGATCGAAAGGACAGCAACGCCCGCAGCCATCCCGGCAAAGACCCAGGTCCTCGGAAAGTGGCGCGAGGGAAAGAGCGTGTCCTGGTCATACGCATAGAAGATGGCGGCCGCAGCCCCGACCAGCCGGGCGACAATGGAGACCGTGAGCGCCGTGGCTCCGGGGATGAGATCCGCGAGGCGCTCCAACGGGTTGCCGCCGGGCATCGTAGCGCGACGTTCCATCAGTTCGCTCCGATGGGCGCATAGGCAAACACGACGGTGAACTGCCTGCACCAGATGAGGACGGTCCGGTAGCGGCTGACATCGGTGCCAGGCGGAAGCGCGTAGTTCTGGCTGCCGTTGTTCGCTTTCAGCTTCGCGATGGTGAGGTCGCTACCGCTGTAGTCCCCGCCGCTGCCCGTGCCGAGCACGACGAACAGGTCCGGCCCGTTCGTCACCGAGAACCCGCTGAGGAAGAGGTTGAGGCTGCCATCGGCGAGTCGCTGGATCTCGACGTTGCCACTGCCCGTGTGGCCGGGAGCGCCATCCCGGAAGGCGCCCCGGGCAAGCACGCCAGGCCCCTGCGTCTGGGCTGTGGGCGTCCCTGAAGCGGGCGTCGGGGTAATGCGGGAGCCAGGCACCGCGGTTGGTGTGATCTGCGCTCCGATCGCGGTCGGTGTCGTGGCGCTCCCAGGGGGAGGCGTGGGCGTGACCCCTGCCGAGATCGTCGTCGTTGTGTTCGCCGGGATCGGAGTCGGGGGGCGCGGGGCTGCCGTCGCGGGCGTCACCGAGACCGTGGCCGCGCCTTCGGCGCCCGCCGCCCCAACCGGGGACTGAGCCGGAGGCGCAGCCGCCCGCACCTCCTCGAGCGGCGCGTAGGCGAAGACGATGTCGAAGCTCTTGCACCAGATGAGGACGGTGCGATAGTCCGCCGGATTCACGTTCCCAGCGATTTCGTAGTTCTGGTTGCCGTTGTTCGCCTTCAGCTTCGCCACTGTGAAGTCGCTCTTGCCGTAGTCTCCGCCGGGCGCCTTGCCGAGGACGACGAACAGGTCCGGCCCGTTGGTGACACTGAAGTTGCTGAGGAAGACGTTAAGCTTGCCGCTCGCCAGCCTCTGAATCTCGACCGTGCCCTTGCCCGTGTGACCCGGCGCCCCATCGCGGAAGCTCCCCTTCGCGACAATGCCGGACGATGGCGGCGCGCCGGCGGGGCTCCCTGCGGCGACGCCGGGCGAGGCGGCGCCAGCTTGCACAGACGCCCCAGGCGTCGCCTGACCCGCGCGCGACCGTCGCTCGACTACCTTCGCGCCCTCGCCGCAGTTCGATGGCTCGAATTCGCCAGTAAGCAGGTTGCGTTCGTTCTTGCAGGTCTCGTTGAAGTAGTCGCCCGTGAAGGCGTAGCCCAGCCACGCGAAAGCCCCGGCAAGCAAAACGACAAGCGGAGCGGAGGCGAACCAGGGGAGCTTAAGAAGCAGCTTCGTCATGTGTTGAACCTCCCTTCACGGCGACCGGGGCTCGCATCGCCCGGTGAGACTAGCATCTTCCTCGCGAGCCTCCGTGAGTTACGCGTATCTTACACCCGGTCACGGGGCTTTACCCGGCCGCGACTTCGAGCGTCCGCGCTACCACCCCTTGCGTGAAAGCCATCGTGTCAAGGCCGCCGCCCAGGTCCGCGGTCGTTTCGCCCGCGCCGATCGCGTCGCGCACGGCGTCGACGATCCTGCGACTCAGATCGTGGTGCCCGCAATATTCCAGCAGGTAGGCGAAGGCCTCGATCGACCCGGAGGGGTTGCAGATGCCCTTGCCGGCGATGTCTGGCGCTGTGCCCCCGGCTGGGTCGAAGACGCCGATCGTCGGCTGGTGGCTGGCGCTGAAGGCGTAACTTGCGCTGGCGCCGAGCCCGATGGAGCCGATCAGGCCGTAGACCATATCACTGAGAAAATCGCCGTATTCGTTCGGCGTGACGATCACGTCGAAGCGCTCGGGCCGCAGGATGAGCTTGGCCAGCAGCGAATCGAACAGCTCTTTTTCGTGTGCCGTGTTCCGGTACTCGGCCGCGACCTCCGCCACTACGTCTTCGAAGAGTCCGTCGGCGGCGCGCTGGATCGTGTATTTGCTCGTCGAAACCAACCGGTGGCGATGACGCTCCGCCAGCCGGAAGGCGAAATGGGCCGCGTGTTCGACCGGCGTGCGTTCCATGATGCGTACGCTCACCGCGCTGTGATAGCCGATACGATGGCCCGCATCCTCATACGTGCCGCCTGTGGCCACACGCACAATGTGGATGTCGATATCGCCCGTGTAGTTCTTGCTGACGCCGGGGTAGGTGCGCGCCGGCCGATGGATGACGGCCAGGCCGAGCCGGTCGCGCAACGCCTGGTTCGGGCTCAGCGAGCGCGTCACCGTCGGATACTTCATGGCCGCGCCAAGTGCCAAGACGGCCTCGACCCCTTCGTCAAGGGCTGCCGTCGATGCCTCGCGCCGATCAACAGACCAATCGATCGGCCGGAAGACCACCGGGTTGCCGATCGCGTCGTTCAGAAAGTGGACCGTGTCCCGCAGTTCGGCCGCGATGCCATCGCCGTTCAGTTCCGCTACTTCTCGCACGTAGTACTCCGAAGGAAGACTCGGGAGCCCGCCTGGCCGCGGACGGAGGATCGACCGCGCACGGTGGTTATTCCCGGGCGATGAGCGTACATCCGCGCGCACAGCGGCGCGCGGCTACCGGGGCTGATGGGTGGGGCGCGCGGTTTCGCGGACCAGTCTCCGTTCAGCGCGTGATGGTTCCCTCGTAGACCTCTGCCATGCCTTCAAGCACGACGTCCGCGAGACGCAGCACGCGTTCTATCGCTTCCACGGCCTCTTCGGTCGTCAGGCCGGCGTCGCTTGCGACTCGCGCTGCCGTCTCTTCGAGCGTGATCCGCATTGTGTTGAACGTGCTCACCGCCATCGTCAGGCCGACGTGCGAATCGACCAACGTGTGGCCGTACTCGCGCCCGATCGTCCGGGCATCTTCCGCGAAGCGCTCACCCTTCGTGTCGGATGAGATATAGCGCGCAAAAAGGTCGACCAGCTGCCGGCCCATGAGGCGCAGGCGGTCGCGCACCCGCGTGTCGAGATGGTCGAACGCCGCCAGTGTGGGGTGCGGTTGGCCGCGGCCGAGGCGTCGCCTCACTCGCGCGATCGCGAGGTCGCTGATGTGGTCGGTGTCCGGCGCGCTCGCGCTGGCGCCCGTTGCCACCAGGTGACGGAGGTCGTCTTCGAGCACGCGCCGATGGCCGCCGCTCGTCCTGTAGGAGCGGATGTCGCCCGCGTCCGCCCAACGCCGCACGGTCGATTCACTGACGCCCAGGAGTTGGCTGGCCGCTCCCGGCGTGAGCCAATGTTGCTTCGTGCCCTGCTCGGCCACCGGGATCCTCCCAAACTTGCCTCATGGTGGGCGCGCAGGAGGAGTCCGGTCAACCGGGGGAAGACGCAGGTGTTGCAGCGCGGGCCGATGTGCCGGAGCCGATGCCGTCTGGCACCGCGTCCGCCACTGCGGCCGTTGTCCCGCTCTCGACGATACTCGCTGCGCTCACCGGCGCAGGTTTCGCCTTTGCCGTGGGAGCCGCTGCGGCCGTTTCGATCGGCCGCGCGTCCGCGGTGACCCTGGGCGTCGCTGTGCGCGTCGGTTCCACGGTCGCCGAAGCGGTCGCGGTGACAACGGGCGGCAACGTCCCCACCGGCTCCGGCGTGCGCGTCGGTTCTTTCGTCCTGGTCGCGTCGGCGGTTGCCGCAGGTACCGTCTTCGTCCGGTCCGGGGCAGGGGTGACGATCGCTGCCGGGGGCTTCGTCGCGTCTCCGGGTTGCGGCGTCGATCTCGTCACCGCAACCGTCGGCGAGGGGCTCCTCGCCGCTGTCGCCGGCCCGGTCTCGTCAGCCGGCGAAGCCACCACCTCGGCGGAGGGTTGGGCCGAGCGTTCAGGAATGCCGGGCGCGGGCGTTGCCGCCCGTGGCGTGGACGCGCCTGTCGTCCCAAGTAGCTCAACTGTCTCCGCCGTTGTCCCGCCCCCGGATCGCACGACGCCCCGCACCCGCACGCTATTGCCGGCCGACACGATTTCTCGACCCACAACCACACCGTCCGCACCCCTGTACGTCGTCGCTTCGCTGGTTGTCGCCTGCATCACGCCTTCGCGTGTCTGGAGGGAGAAGGTGGTCGCGCCCACGACCGTAATCGTCCCCTCCAGCGTGACGGCGTGAGATACCGGTCTGTCCGCGACCTGGAAGACAGGGGCAAACGCCGGGAAGTCAGCGACCGCGTTCTTCACGAAGGTCACCGGGTCGGTGTGGGTGGCGGCGCTGGCGAGCAAGAGCCCACCGCCCGCGACGCTGGCGGCGGCGAGGGCACTGCCGCGAACCCCACGCCGGGCGCCCCCCGCCGCGATCGTCACGGGAAGGACGCCAACCGCCCGGCGCCGCTGGACGTTGCGCGCCTGCTCGACCGCTGTGAGGAGGCGGGCACGTCCGGCATCTGAGGGCCGAGGGGCATCCAGGCGGAGCGCGCCGGCAACATCGGCTATGAACTGCGCGAGCGCCTCCGCGCCGGGCGCTCCGCTCGGGCGCCCCTCGATGGTTGCATCGAAGGCGGCCGCGCCGGCGGTCACGTAGTACGGCTTCCACATTTCAGACCACCTCCCCTTCGAGGAGCGTTCGCAGCCGGCCTACGGCGCGGTGCTGGAGTGACTTGATTGCGCCGGCGGGCCGCCCCAGGACGGCCGCCGTCTCGTTCAGCGACAGTCCTTCGAGAAAGCGCAGGATGATCACCTGTTGTTGGTCGGTGGTGAGCTTCGCCAACGCGACCTGGATGTCCCGCCGTTGGGCGACGGCCGCCGCGAAGTCCGGAGGACCCGCGGCGTCGCCGGCCAGGGCCGCAGCGCCTTCGCGCGCCCGCCGCCGGTGTTCGTCAGCGGTCAGGTTGTGGGCGATGCGATAGAGCCAGGCGCGAAAAGGCGTGCCGCGCGACTGGTACCTGCCGATGCCGCGGACGGCTTCCAGAAACACCTCTGCAGCCAGGTCCTCGGCGGTCGTCGCATCGGCCGTGCGATAGGCGCAATACCGGAAGATGGGCGCGTAGTGTGCCGTGTAAATTCGTCCCACGCCTCCGCCTCCATGCCGCGCGCCCGCGCGACGAGGTTGTGCTCACGGCTTGCCGCGGGCGCCGCGACCAGGCAGTCGGCCTTCACCAGCGCCATAGCCCCATCCCCGGTGCGCGCATCTGACCCTATATCTCCGGACAACACCGAAAGGATACGGTTGAGGTCAGGTCTCATCCCCGCGTCCGGCCACGAAGCTCGGCCGCGCGGCGGACGGCAGCGTCGCCAAACCGGTCGCGCAGGGCTCCTACCGTGTCCGCCAGGCGGCTCGATTCAAGCGTGTCGCCGAAGCGGAGCTGGCGGGCTCTCTCCTGCAAGTTGGCCACGCCCACGCCGATCAGCCGCACTGGCCGCCGGCCGTGCTCCTCCCAGGCGCGTTCGAACAGGGCCGCGCCCGCTTCATAGATGTCGTCCGCGAGGTCCACGGCCACGGGCGGCGTCGACGATCGCGTGACCGTCTCGAACGGCGGGAAGCGCAGCTTCAGGACGACCGTCCGCGCGCTTCGCGCGTTCGACGCGAGGTCCGCTGCGACGCGTTCCGCCTGGCCCCGCAGCACGCCACGGAGCCGGTCCACGTCTGGCTCATCGTTGTCGAAGGTCATCTCGCGGCTGATCGACTTCGCTTCGCCGCGGCCCGGAAGGACGGGGCCGTCAAACAAGCCAAGCGCGCGCTGGTGCAACTCGCGACCGTGATTGCCGAAACGGGATTCGAGCAGCGAAAGCGGCACGGCCGCCAGGTCACCGATCGTGTGCACGCCGAGCCCTTCGAGCGCAGCCGCCGTCTTCGGCCCGATCATCGGCAGGTCGCGAAGCGGCCGGGGGGCGAGGAACGCCGCTTCGCCCCCAGCCGGCACGACCAACAGCCCATCCGGCTTGCCCGCGTCGCTAGCCACCTTCGAGACCAGCTTGTTCGTCGAGACCCCGACGGATGCGGCGATCCCGACCTCTTCGCGCACGCGCTTGCGGATGTCGACGGCGACGGCCTCACCATCGCCGAACAGCAGCTCGCAGCCGGCGACGTCGAGGTATGCCTCGTCCGTGCCCGCCGGCTCAGTCAGCGGTGTGTAGTCGCGCAGGATGGCGTGGAACTGTTTCGAGGCGGGTCCGTAGTAGCTGTAGTCCGATTCGAGATAGACGGCTGACGGACAGAGCTGCCGCGCGCGCGAGACAGGCATCGCTGACCGCACGCCGAACTTCCGCGCCTCATAGCTACAGGTGGTGACGACGCCGCGGTTGCCGAGACCCCCGGCGACAACTACGGGAAGCCCCCGCA
>JAYUAG010000206.1:0-5041 GCA_043741475.1 Thermoflexaceae bacterium
GCGCCATTGGAGATACCGATGCGGAAGGCCTTGCCGGGGTTCGCGGCGATCGCGGCAGCGACGTGGGCGGTCATCGTCGCCATCGCCTCTTCCACGGTCGCAGCGCTGCCGATCGGCCGGATCGCGCCGTCAATGAGGGCGAGTACGGGCACGCCCGGCGCCTCGCCATCGCCCGCGAGGCGGCCGCCCTTTCGCAACAACGTTATGCCGCGGACGATGAAGACGTTCCCGGCAGCGGCAGCGGCGCGCATCGCACGAGACTGGGCAGCTTCCAGACTTTCGCCCGCGGCGAGCGCTTCCATCATCTCCCAGGCGCAGAGTCCTTCGATGAACGACGCCTGGCCGGTATCGACCAGGTGCACGGGGATGGGCGAGACCTCGGCGGCGATGCGCGCCGTGTTCATCGTGCCGCTGATGTTGGCGCCGATGTGGATGGAGACGACGCGCTCCGCGCCCGCGGCGGCGGCGCGCTCGTAGGCTTCGATGAAGCGTCCCGGCGGCGGCTGGCTGGTGCTCACCTGCGCCCCCGCGGCGAGCCGCGTGTAGAACGTAGCCGCGTCGATATCGACGAACTCGCGCGCCTCGTGGCCATCGATCACGACCGTCAGCGGCACGACGAACGCGCCGAAGCGGTCGATCACCCGCTGCGGCAGATAGCACGCTGAATCGAGGACGATCGCGGTACGACCGATCATGACGGCGCCAACGTCCCGCGCCCCTGTCGTGTGCGGTCTCTCATGCTGTCATCCCATACGCTGCGGCGGCGCTCGCCGATCACTTGGCCGCCGGGGGGCGGTAGAGCGTGATCTCGCGGTGGCCGGTGATCCCAGGGCGACATCTTGCGTCACAGTCTACCGGGACCGTGCCGCCGCTGGATTGACTGACCTTCTCCATGCTGGATAATGGAGATCTATCCACATAGAAACGGTCTTATGAAGACGATTCAGATCACGATCGATGAGCCCCTTCTGCGGCGGCTCGACGGCGAACTTAACGGCTCGCCGCGGGCGCGGTCGGCGTTCATTCGCGATGCCGTCCACCGCGAGCTGTTCCGGCGCGAGATCGCGGACAAGGAGCGACAGCACGCAGAGGGCTACCGTCTCATGCCTGTGCAGCCAGATGAGTTTGAGTGGGAAGTCGATGAAGCCTTTTGGGAGGAGATGTGAACCGCGGCGAAGTGCGCTGGTTCACTTTCCGGCCCCCAGACAAACGGCGACCGGTTGTTATTTTGACGCGAGCCAGCGCCCTGCAATTCCTGGACCGGGTGACCATCGCGCCTGTTACTCGAAACATCCGGCACATCGGCTCCGAGGTTGTGGTTGGTCGAAGCGACGGGTTTGCGGCCGACTCCGCAATCAACCTGGACAACGTGACGACGGTACCGTTGGCGCTCCTCGGGCCTGTGATCTCCGTGCTCAGCGATGCCCTGATGGAGGAAATCGGGAGAGCGCTGTTGTACGCGCTGGGTTTCGAGCGTCTGCAAGGTTCCGGGCTTTGAACTCCCGGTTCCTGCGTCGTCAAGTCCGGACCTTCCCAACAGGCCGCACGGGATTGCGCTGCCAGGAACGCTACCTGTCCGAGGCCGTGACCCTCGCGGAGCCCTTCGACTATCTCACGGCCGTGGTCGATCACTCGGCCGCCGGTGGGCGGTAGAGCGTGATCTCGCGGTGGCTCGTGATCCAGGGCGACATCTTGCGCCAGGGCCTTCCCGTAAGCAGGCCACCATCGACGACCATCGCCTGCCCGGTGATCCACTGTGATTCGTCGCTGGCCAAAAAGAGGACCATGTTCGCGATATCGAGCGGTTCACCCGTGCGCGCCAGCGGCTGGCCATCGCCAGTCGCTTCGCGCAGGCGGTTGAGTGCGCGGTCGACGCGTTCCGGCTCGTTCAGCGAAAGTGGTCGCCCGGCAGCGAGCGGCGTCGCGATGTAGCCGGGGCAGACCGCATTTACGCGCACACCGAACTCGGCCATCTCCAGCGCCGCCGCCTTCGTCAGCATCACCACCCCCGCCTTCGCAACGCTGTAGAGCTGGGCGCCATGGCCCGCTTCGAAGGCGCAAATGCTTGCCGTACTGACGATGCTGCCTGAGCCCTGAGCCTTCATCAGCGGCGAAGCGTGTTTGATCCCGAGGAAGACGCTCTTGAGGAGGACATCCATGGTCATGTCGTAGTCTTCGACCGAGGTCTCATCGAGGGGGCCCATGGCGCCGCCGAAGCCGGCGTTGTTGAAGAGGATGTCGAGCCGTCCCCAGCGATCGGCCACGGCTTTCACGGCGGCGGCGACATCCGCCTCACGCGCGACGTTGCAGGCGACGGAGGCGGCGTTCGGCCCGAGCTCGCGCGAGAGATCAGCGGCCACCTCCCCCTGCAGATCGGCGATCATGACGCGCGCTCCCTCTTCCACGAACCGCCTTACGGTGCCGGCGCCGATGCCACTCGCGCCCCCGGTGATAAGCGCGACCTTCCCTTCAAGTCGATTCATGAGTTGCGAATCCTCCTCAGCCCAGCTCGTTAGCGGCCGTGGCGCACGATTCTAAGCGCCTCAAGCACCCCGGAGGTAGCCGTGGCTGGTCGTTGGTGTGCCATCTGGTAGCCGCGGCCCACAGTGGGCCGCGGGCGGGTAGGGATTCTCGCCATGCCGGAAACGTTTATTCACGTCCCGGCGTCGTTCATCGGGCTCGTCGGCGCCCCATGACGTGCCAACTGGTAGCCGCGGCCCACAATGGCCGCGGGCGTGCGTGCCATGCCGGAAGCGTGTAGTCACATCCCGGCATCATCCGTCAGGCTCGTCGGCGCTCAATGACGTACCACCTGGCAGCCGCGGCCCGCTGTGGCCGCAGACGGGCGTGCCAGCCGGAAGCGTTTAAGTCACATCCGGGATCGTCCGTTAGGCTCGTCGGCGCTCACTGACGTACCACCTGGTAGCCGCGGCCCACTGTGGCCGCGGGCGGACGAAGTATGGTTGGACGTCAAGGAGATCCCGTGACCTCGGGACGCCCGGCATCCTTCGTCCACCCGTCGGCGCAGTGGCCGACGGCTACCAGATTCTCCTAAACCTGGCGTCCCAGGGTGGCGCCGCTGGGGCCGCCCGGCTGGCACTGGCGGCAGAAGGTCGTGATCCGCTGGTTCGCCGTGATCTCGCTCAGGTGAGTGCCGCAGCGCGGACAGGGCTGCCCGCCGCGCCGGTGCACCTTGACGAAGTCCCGCCGCTCGTCGTAGTCGAGCGTGTCGCCCTTCACCATGCGCTCGCGGGCGAGCGGCGTGGCCCAGGCCATGACCGACAGGGCGGCGCGATAGAGGCGGCGCATATCGTCGTCGCTTAGCTTGGTACGCGCCGTGTAGGGGTTGATCTGGCACTCCCAGAGGATCTCGTCGCTATATGCGTTGCCGATCCCCTGGACGAACTCGGCGTTCGTGATCACCCCCTTGATCGCGCCGCGGTACTTCCTGATAGCGGCCAGCCAGGCGTCCTCCGAGAACGCGGGATCGAGCAGGTCGGGGCCGTTCGAGGCCCAGTTGGGGATGACGCTGAGCTTGTCCGCGGGCACGAGGTAGACCTTGCCCATCAGCCGGTCGTCGGCATAGCGCACATGGCGCTCGCCGCTGACCCCCATCACGAGGCAGGTCTTCGCGGCCATCCGCTGCTTCGCGGGCAGGTATTGGAAGCGGCCCGTGAGCATCGGGTTCATAGCGAGGACGCGCTGCGAGGCGAGGGGGAAGAGGAGGAACTTGCCGTGGCGCAGGAGCGGGCCGAAGGAGTCGCCGGGGAGCGTCTCGCGCAGCTCGCTCGCGGGCGTGCGGAAGACAAAGGGGATGCGCGTCTCGACGGAGAGGATCTCCTGCCCGGCGATGTGTTCGGTGAAGAACCCGCGGATCGCCTCAAGTTCGGGTATCTCGGGCATGCGCGGAGGTTAGCAGAAACGCTGGCTTGCTGGTCAGGCGCTGCGGGCAGTGCGCCGGGGTGCCTTGACCTTCCTGGCTGGGATCGTGCCGGCGTAATCAGCCCTCCGCGCCAATGACGCGGCTTCAACGTCAGCCGCACGGGCGGCCACATCCTTCACGCCTTGAATGAACTCCTCGTCGGTGACCGTCTCGAAGTAGTGGTTGAGGATCTCGGCAGCGCGGACCGCTGGGTGCTCAGTCATGGCGGTACCTCCCACGTTCTTCTGATTATTAGACAGATCGCGGACGGCGATCTGTACGTGCGTGCCCACACTCAGTGCTGACCCTTCGAAGACCTGTTCGCCCTCCGCAAACGCCGACCGGACGGAACGTATCCGATCACCGCGCTCTGCAAGGACGTTCACCAACAGGTCGATGATTGCGGCGTCCAGCCGATGTGCACCACGCGTCTGGCGTGGCAGTTCCAGCCCCAGACGCTCGGCCCTGCTGCGGTAGCCCTGGTAGGCGGCTGCCAGCCTCACCTGCCAGACCGTATCGAGGAAATCCATGCAACCGCCAAGGTCTATATCTGCTGCGACAACGGTCGCCGCCGGCCCGAACCGGCCCTCTGCCCACGCTTGCGCCCGAATCGGTGCGTCCTGGAAGAAGTACACGCCCGTTCCGAGCCAATCGTAGTCATTGTGACTCACGAAGAAGCCCTCCTTCAGGATCTCGCTGGCGGCGGCCGCCGACGTGCCGTGGAAACCTGTTACTAGTTGACTCAACGATGCCATCCGTGAGCCGCCCAGGGCGTCGGCCGGATGATAGGCAGCCTCAAATCGGCGTCAAATCGAGATTTGCACACGCCTTTTCCGCGTCATGGCCGCCTCGCCGTTCGGGCTCCGTGCGGTTTCGTTATCCGGACCAGCCATCTTTACCATCGGGTAGGGAGGAGTGGCCTTGCGGCGGATACAGTTGGAGAAGTGTCTCGTCTCAACAAGCCGGACGACCTCACACCGCGTCAACGCGAGGTGCTGGCGCTGCTCGCCCGTGGGTATACGAACGCCGCGATCGGCGGGCAGCTGGGCATCAGCCTCGACGGGGCGAAATGGCACGTCAGCGAGCTCCTCGGGCGGCTCAACCTCGAGAGCCGCGAAG